>JBNMIW010000038.1:0-11410 GCA_050873485.1 Lachnospiraceae bacterium
GGTAAGTACACTCTTTGGACAAATGTCAATTCTTACACGGATTATATATGCAGTTGTAGGAATCGGTGGACTATATGCCATTTCCTATTACGGGCGTATGAATAGTGAGATCTAATAAAATATTAGAAATACAAATGAGAAAGCCCGTCCGGTATGAATGATTCAGATCGGGCGGGCTTGATTCTAAGATTATAATGCAATTGTTACTAAATCCTGTAAATCTTTTGTCAGGTCTGATTTCTGTTTGGAAATACCTAACATAAACTCGATCTCAAATTTGTCCGATATAACAGATAATTCTTTGATCAGTTTGTCAGCTTCTTCTACTGTATTGATACATGCAATTGACATAAAATTATCTAAGAACATTTTATCAAGATCGTGATCCTGTGATGCAACTCCATAGATAAAACCTAAAAACATATCTGCAGAATGAATATTATATTCTGTAACATTAATTAATCTGACACGATTACTTAACTCATACATATGTTTGTTGTTGATATCGAGATATACGATGTTACCACCGGTAACCTTGATGTCATTATTTGCTTTTGCCATAAGCATTTTTGTTTTTCCTTTTCCTTTTTCACCTGCAACGATTTCTATCATGTTATTGCCTCCTAAGTATTAGTATATTTGTTTCAGCATGTCGTTGACATTCTGATATAGGGTTTCATGGTCTTTTGCATTCGATACAAGACAAATGTATTCTTCATTAGTATCATCATTGACAAACTCTACAATAATACAACTGCCGGCTTTCTCTGTTGTTCCGGTCTTCCATCCGGTAATGTGATATCCCGTTGGCATCTCAACGGAATTAGACAGGAACGCATTGGTCGGAGTAAGTTCAGTTGTAATCTTTTCAGAGTCCCTGTACATTGTTAAAATGTAGGAACTGCTGCTGTCAATCTGTACAAGTGTATCATATTTCAAAAATTCTTTAAAGATCAGATACAGATCATATGGTGTTGTGTAATGATTATTATCATGTAAACCATGTGGGTTCACAAAATGAGAATTAGTTGCACCAAGTTCCTGCGCTTTTTTGTTCATCAAATCCACAAAATCACTTACAGAACCGGATACATAACGTGCTAATGCAATGGCACAGTCATTGTAGGATGAGATCAGTAAACCATGTAATAATTCATTCACGGTGATATAGTCTCCCGGTTCTAACCCTAATGCAGTAACATTTGCCTCGTTGAATTCAATTTCTTTTCGGATCACAACAGTATCATTTAATGAAATCTGTCCGCTGTTTACGGCATCCATCACAACTACCGCAGTCAATATTTTTGTCATACTGGCTGGATAGATCTGTTTGTGTGGATTCACGGCACATACAACTGAATTCTTTGTCTGATTGATCAATAAGCCGGCTTCATATTCAAAGTCCGCATCATCATATACATATGCATCATATGGAATTACAACATTATCGTTTGCTAATCCGGCGGGGCGGACAATTGGTAAGTTCGATGCCGTATTAACGTGAAGGGGTTGTTCTTTTGGATATGCATTCATACTGCAACCACTTAGCAAAGAACAACACAATAAAGCAATCATGCCAATATGAATTATCTTATTGTTATTATTTGAACATTTCACGCCAATCTAAGTCTCCTCGGTCTAATGCTTTTACAAGCAATTCAGCGGTTGCCAAATTGGTTGCTAACGGGATGTTATGTACATCACATAACGTAAAAATATTGTTGATATCCGGTTCGTGAGACTTTGGGGATTGAGGATCTCTCAAAAAAATAACCATATCAATATCGTTATGTTCAATCTCTGAACCTAACTGCTGCTCTCCACCCAAATGTCCGGCTAAGTATTTGTGAACCGTTAAATTAGTAACTTCTTCCACTAAACGTCCGGTAGTACCGGTAGCGTATAGTTCATGCTTGCTTAGAATTCCTCTATACGCAATACAGAAATTCTGCATTAATTTCTTTTTTGCATCATGTGCGATTAACCCAATATTCATTCAGAAACCCCTCCAAGTTATTCTAGTATTTTCTACGTTGCAACGATACATTCATCACCAATCCCATTCCGGCACAGGAACTTACTAAAGAAGAAAGTCCGTAACTTATGAACGGAAGAGGGATTCCTGTATTTGGTAATAGCGAGGTCGCTACGCCGATATTTAAAAATGTTTGAATGCCGATCAGGGTTGCGACACCTGTTGCAATAAACATTCCATTATTATCACTTGCCTTTCTGGCAGTCTTAATACATTGTACCACAATTAACCCCAATATTACAATAATAAGTGTACTGCCAACGAAACCTAATTCTTCACCTACAACAGAAAAAATAAAATCCGTCTGCTGTTCAGATATTAAATTGGCATCTTTTACAGTAGCCAATGTGGAGTTGTTCAATCCTTTCCCGAATAATTGTCCGGATCCGATTGCCATAACGGAATTATCCTGCTGGTACTGTGTTGTAGAGGCATATTCATCCGGATACAGAAAGGATAAGATTCTTTCCTGCTGATAATCTTTTAAGAACATAGGATCCGGCTGCTTAACATACCATACAAAACTTCCTGCTAATGGGATCAGGCAAAGTAGACCAATTCCGATAATCTTGTAACTTAATCCGGCTACAAACAGCATGATAAACAGAATGGCAAATACATCTATTGTTGTAGACAGATCCGGTTCTAACGCAATGAGAATTAACGGAACAGCACAAAGAACTGCATATTGGATCAATGTTTTTACGGTATTGATCGTATCTTTGTGCTCCGATAGAAAATGCGCTGCACATATGATCAATATGATCTTTGCAAATTCGGAAGGCTGTACCGTGATCAGATCCTGAGAACCGAGCCAACGTTTTGCACCATTTGCGGAGGTACCGAATAGTAACACTGCCGACAGCATTACCAAATTCAATCCGTATAATAATAAATAAAATTTACTGATGAATTTGTAATCAATTAAAGAAAGTGTTATCAAACCAATAATACAGAGTATCAAACCGAGCAATTGTTTCTTGAAATAAGAACTGTCTGCACTGTTTATCATAAGTGTACCAAATACACATGCAATCAGAACAAATGCTAATAATTTGAAATTGTAATTGCGTAATCGATAATTATCTAACATTGTAAACACCTACTATTTGACAGATTTTGATTTCATATCTTTGATCGGAATGTTTGCATATAATGCAGGAACTGTTCCGTGTCCGCCTTCAGATTCGGTCTGTGTAATCTGAATATCCAAACCGCTTGCATCAATCTCCATATAACGTGAGATAACTTCTATAATATCATTTTTGATCTGTTCCATAATATCCGGTGAACAGTTTGCACGATCCGACACAAGTAAAAGTTTTAACCGGTCTTTTGCATAATCACTTGATGACTTTTTCTTTGTAAATAAATCAAATAATCCCATACCGTTCACTCCTATCTATCATTTTTCTTGAAGAATCTGGAAAGCTTTTTGAAAAATCCAGACTCACTTAAATCTAAGAAATCTACATCTTCGCCTAAGATTCGTTTACAAATATTAAAATATGCTCGTCCGGCAAGAGAATTATCACCAACTAAAGGTTGTCCCTGATTAGTTGAAATGACAATATTCTCATCATCCGGAACGGCTCCGATCAGATCAATTGCAAGGATCTCAACGACATCTTCGATGGACATCATCTCTCCACGTTTTACCATATCCATACGAATACGGTTTACAATGAGATCGATCTTCTTGATCTCGTTTGCTTCAAGAAGACCAATGATTCGATCGGCATCACGAATTGCAGATACTTCCGGTGTGGTAACGATCAATGCACGGTCTGCTGCTGCTATTGCATTCTTGAAGCCTTGCTCGATACCTGCCGGGCAGTCTAATATGATGTAATCGAATTCTTTTTTGAGTTCTTCAACCAGTTTCTTCATTTGCTCCGGCGTTACGGATGTCTTATCCTTTGTCTGAGCAGAAGGTAACAGGAAAAGATTTGGGTATGTCTTATCCTTGATCAAAGCCTGTTTATATCGGCATGTTCCCTCTACAACATCAACCAGATTATATACAATACGGTTCTCCAGTCCCATAACGACATCTAAGTTACGAAGTCCGATATCGGTATCGATCAATACAACTTTTTTGTCTAATTTGGCTAATCCGGTACCAACATTTGCGGTAGTTGTTGTCTTTCCAACACCGCCTTTTCCAGATGTTATTACAATTACTTCACTCATACGTTATCCTCCATTAACATAAATTCATTATTTGTATATTGTATCTAAATGCCATATGATTTTAAGGAATTTTCTTAAAAATCAAGGTATTATTTGATATCATAAATTGCAGATTTGGTAACCGGCTCCATACAGATCTGATGATGTCGGATCGTTGCAATCATAGGTTCTTTTTTCTTCTTGAGATGACTCTTATTGTCTGAACAACGGGCAATTACATCAGCAATCTGAATCTGAATAGGATCCATAACCAACGCCATCACAAATGCGTCCGGATTATTATTGCATCCTGCCGTAGCGGTTCCTTTTAAGGCGCCGATCACAACAATATTACCACCCGATGTAACATGAGCACCGGGATTCACATCCCCAATGATCACTACCGATTCCTTGGAATCCAAATCCTGTCCGGAACGGAGTGTTCCTTTGTAGAACAATCCATTACTGTCATTCTTATTATTGCCGGTTTTTGAAGCGGCATCGGCTGCATGTATATCATTATTATGGATTGTTTCAAAGATTCCGGATACTTCTATGGGTTCCTTTTCCTCTTCTGACTCCGATTCCTGTGCAGTCTGGATAATGTCAAAAAATGTGGTCTCTAAATCACTGTTTTCTTCCATAACATATTGTATATTGAGGCGCGAACATTCTTTGATCACCGTTAATACCTGATCAAGTTCTTCATTCGAAAGCTCACGACCTTCAAATGAAACTGCCAATTGCTTGTCGCTGTCAAAGAATTCTTCCGCATCTTCTAAGCGGTGTTCTAAATCCGTTAACAATTGTGAAAACGCAATATCTTTATCGAATACAATCGAAATACCATATCGGTTGCCTTTGATTATGACTGTATTTTTCATAAAATAATCACCTCGATTTCTGCAATTTCACATTTTTGTAAACTGTATTATTGGTTAAATGAATTAATCTGACATATTAACATTACCGGTCATGGAAGCACCTTCTAGTTTGTCCGGATCAAAATAATATGCATATATAAATCCTGCTAATTCTTCGGCATTACCGGAAGAATATCCATACGGGATTACCGAAGTTACGGAAATCTCCGGTCTGTTAAAAGGTGCATATGACACAAATAACGCATGCGCAGGACGTGCTAAATTCTCTTCGGCAGTACCTGTCTTACCGGCTACATCAACCTTGATCTGGTTAATCAGCATATCCTCATCGGTATGTTCTTTTACTACCCGGCGCATACCATTATGAACAGTATTCCATAATCCGGACGAAATATCAACTTTGCCGTGAATGTTATGCGGATTCTCATAGGTTGTTTTGCCGTCTTTATCAGTTATTTTTTTGATAATACTCAGATCATAGCATGTTCCACTTGTCGCAATTGTTGTCACATAACGTGAAAGCTGCGTTGGTGTATATGCATTTGTACCCTGACCAATGGCACTTCGTACAGCCGATTCATCGGAAACTTTCGGCTCGATCTCGTCCAATTCAATACCGGATGTAGTGTCAAGTCCAAATAATGAAGCATATTTGGATAATTTGGAAAGTCCAACGGAGTCGGAGTAATTATCTTCTCCACCGGCTAATCTGTAACCAACTTCATAGAAGAAGTAGTTACAAGATACTTCCAGAGCTTTTTCAATATCAATCAATCCGTGCTTGTTCGGATAATACCAGCATTTGGCAGGAGGGTCAATCTTGGTAAAGATACCTTCTGCATCAATCTTCGTGCCAAGATCAATCGCACCCTCTTCTACACCGGCAATTGTTGTAAGCATCTTATAAGTAGATCCCGGAGCCGTTCTTTGCTGTGTTGCACGGTTATAGAGCGGATTGGTCTTATCAGATACTAATTTGGCATAATAGGTCGGATCTACAGAATTCGTTAACAGATTATTGTCATAACTTGGATAACTGACCATCGCCAATAGTTCACCGGAGTTGGTGTCTGTTACAATTACAGATCCTTCACACGGATCCAATGCCAACTGTGCAGGTGTGATCTCCAAATTATTGATCTTTCTACGAATAAATTTGTAATCGGATAATTTGCCTGAAATAAAGTCTGTATAATCTTTATCGGTTTCTTTATCCAATACACCCTGTTCAAATAAAATGTGGATAATCTGGTCACCACTTACACGATTGGATTTTATCATGTATTTCATGACTAATTTGTCGAATTCTGTATCATCAGAGAGAACATTCTCTATATAATCGACCATTGCATTATATACTTCTTCGGAATCATAATAATCGCTGGATAATTCAAAAGATGAAATATCAATTGCACCCTGGTTGATCGCATATTTCAAAAATGTACCTAATGAAATATTACCGGCTGTATATTCTTTGTAAGTTTCGTCTGTGTTCTCAATCTTCTTAGTATCATATATGCCATTATCAGACAGTATTTTATAAATGTATTCCATATAAGAAGTATATTCGGTATCTAATGTATTCATGGCAGTTGTCTCGGTAGTCAGAATGCTGCGTATACGTGATAAAACATACTCGCGTGTGGAATTTAATGTGTTATTGACTGTTGTCTCATAAGATCCGGCTTTTTTGGATGCTAAATGCGAAATATCCAACGCATTATTGTCAAATAGTGCATAATATACATTTGCGATTGGAATTCGTTTGTCATGAATATCCTCTTCGTCTACTTTCTCATCGGTGATCTTCGTAAGCAATACGCTTGAGATCTCTTTTTCGAGCGTATCATAACAATATTTTTGAAGATCCGAATCAATTGTTAAATGAATGTCCTGACCTGCTACCGAATCTTGTTGGTCGGTACGCTCAATGATCTTTCCGAGGTTATCTACATAGATCTCCTGAACACCATTCACACCGCGAAGGGTACTCTCGTATTTCTGCTCTAAACCGGTCTTGCCGATCATATCATTATTGCTATATTTGTTCTTATCAGAAAGATTAGCGTTATATTCCTTCATCTCATCAGTCGATATTGCACCAATATATCCAATAATATGAGCAAAATATTTGGAGTCGTTATATACACGGATAGAGTCCACTACGACATTGATTCCCATAAGATCCGAACTGCATTCGTTCAGTTCCGCCACACTTTCGTCACTAACATCCATTGCGATCGTTACGGCCATGTATTGTTGGAAACGATTGAGCCATAATGCATAACGGACTCCCATGATCTTCAATGCTTCATCCGGAGCATAATCTGACGATATATTAAATTGCTTTTCAGAGGCCAGATAATTGTAGACATCCTGCGCAGAGGCTTTCTTTTCCTTATCCGTCAGTTTGTCGGAAGATGTCTCGCCATATACTTCAGCGAGAAAACGCAAGCGTTCTGAGTCGGAATCTGTTGTGAACTGTGGAGTTCCGTTCTTTAAACGGATCGGAAAATCCACACATAAACTGTCACCATTTTTTTCAAGAATCTCGATCGTTCTTGCAACTACGGAATTCTTGAGTTCATTCTCACTGACACCATTATCTGAAGCAACTTCCGATAATTGATTGCTGTTTTCAAATGTGACAGAATATGCTAATTGATTATACGCAAGAAGTTTGCCGTTACAATCATAGATATTGCCACGGGATGCTTCTACGGTAAGCGTTTTCTTAGATTTGTACGTGAAATTATTCAGATGCTCAGATCCTTCAATGATCTGCAATCGGAATAATCGTCCGATCAGCATAGCAAATAATACGAAAATCACAACAGAAACAATAAATAATCTGTGAGATATATATTCGACAATATATTCTTTCAGTGCGTGTAATAATTCGCGTATCATCATAATTGTTCAGCCTCTTTCACTCGTTTTAATCGTAAATTGATACGAACTAAAATCTTATAGAAAAATAAAGTAATCAAAATTGTGTATATCATTTCCGGTAGCATGACATCCTTCAAATATCCGAGAAAATCAAGACGGTTTCTCATGAGGAAGAATACAACATAAATTATAATGTTATAAATAAAATCATTTAACGAAATCATGATCATAGGAAGCAGGACATCTTCTACATAATAGATACGATGGAAAAAACCATTACTATAACCTAAAGTCATATAAATAAATGCATATGGACCTAAAACACTTCCGAAAAAGATGTCTATTAATAGTCCGGAAAAGAAGCCTACCAGTAAGCCCTCACGACGACCACGCATCAATCCAAATGACATGGTAACAATTAATAATAAATTAGGAACCACACCTGCAAGTTCAATATAATGAAAAACAGTACATTGTAATAAAAAACATATGACGATTATGATTCCAATTGTAATACATCTTTTCATAATTATTCCTCGTTATCGGTATTGGATTCCGTTGTGCTCTCGGTAGAGGTTTCCGATGTTGTCTGATTATCTTCCGATGATTGTGATGTCCTTTCGGAAGATGTATCTGCCTCTGTATCCGTTTCGGATGTTGCTGAATCATCAGTTGATGTTCCTGCTTCTGTAGTGCCCACTGTACTATTCTGAATACTGTCATATATATTCTTATTCTTGGAATCTGTCTTATAATTGGCTTTTAGATCCAATATGACAAGTACTTCCTGGAGATTCTTAAAATCTACAGCCGGAAGACATTTGGCGGATTGTGTTAAATTGTTTGCATCCATCTTGATATCAGATATATATCCAATCAACAACCCGGGCAAAAACTTGTTACTTACATGGGATGTGACTAATTCCGCACCCTCTTCTATTGTTACGTCTTTGCTGATATATCCAACATTAATATATCCATCCTTGATGGAAGAAAGATCACCGGATACAGTACATAAAGATTCTGTTCCGGAGATAGTTGCACTGACACTACTGTTGTCATCAATGATCGAACGTACTTTGGCATAATTCTTACCGACCTCTGTTACAATTCCGGCAAGTCCACCGTCCGCCAATACATTACATCCGACCTGAACTCCATCGTCTGTTCCTTTGTTGATCACAAAAGTATAAAACCAATTCGTGGAATCCGTAGCGATCACACGCGCACCGATAGTATTATAGTCAACATATTGCTCTTTAAGATCCAAAAGATCCTGTAAACGTTTTAATTCATAACTTTCTTGTTCACTTTTCTTTATCTCAGAAGAGTATTCATTAACTTTGGCAGTGAGTTCTTTGTTCTCTTTGATCAATGCATTCTTATCTTTGTGTTCCACCATGCGGTTATACAACGATCCGCCCACTTCATTAATACCGGATTGCATAGGTGTAATGATCGCACTTGTGACTGCCTGTAACGGGGCAAAGCGATTCTTAAATACAACTGAAAAGAATAATAAGACAAAGCATATCACTGTCATAAACAGATAGATATATTTCGGTGGTATCTCTTTCTTATCATGAAAATTCAAGAGTAAATCCTCCTTTAAATCAAACGGTAAACAATAATTCCGATAATCAGTCCAATGATACTTGCAATATTGATCGTTATTGTAAGACCAAAGGTGAATACTAATATTCCTAAATCCAATACGACCGGTGATGTCAAGCCAAATGTCTTACCATAGGCAAGCCAACGTAACGCTCCAACATCCGCGGCTAACGTTCCGAGATAGCCACCCAGTACAATTCCACATAACAAAATGACAAGTAATATCCAATTATTCTTTCTTGTATTACTAACTGCTGCCATATTCAAACTCCTTATCTGTCAATTGTTTCCAGTGTTTCTTTATTGAGAAATTATCACATTTGATTATAATAGCATATCTTTTGCAAATCTACAAGATTGCACCTATGCATTTTTCAAATCGATCAGTCCCTTTTCTTCTAATCGTGCCAGAGATTTCAGAATTCCGAATTTGGCATGATCGTAGGACAAACCACCCTGGAAATAAACGGTATAAGGCTCATGCATTGGCGCATCTGCCGATAATTCAATGGATGCACCGGATATAAATGCTCCGGCAGCCATGATCACATCACAATCGTATCCCGGCATTGCCCATGGAGTTGGTGTAACATGGGAATCAACCGGTGCTGCATACTGTATGCCTTCACAAAACGCGATGACTTTATCCGGATCATGGAAGGTAACTGCCTGAATGATGTCATGTCTGGATTCTGTTGCATTTGGTGTACAGGTAAATCCAAGATGTTCGTATAAATTAGCTGCAAATATAGCACCTTTTAATGCGCCGTTAACAACCTGTGGGGCCATGAACAATCCCTGAAAGAAATCTTTGTTGACACCAAGGGTTGCACCGACTTCACCGCCTAAGCCCGGTGCGGTTAAACGGTAATACGCATTCTCTACACATTCTTGTGTTCCACAGATATAGCCGCCAATTGGTGCAAGTCCACCGCCCGGATTCTTGATCAGAGAACCAACCACCATGTCGGCACCAACATTGGAAGGCTCTGCTAATTCCACAAATTCACCGTAACAATTGTCGACCATGCAGATGATATCCGGATTGATCTCTTTGATAAACGCAATCAATTCGCCAATCTGTGCAACACTGAAGGTTGGTCGGGTAAGATACCCTTTGGAACGTTGAATCGTAACCATCTTTGTCTTGGAAGAAATCGTCTGCTTGATCTTATCGTAATCAAAACTTCCGTCTTCTAATAATTCTACCTGCTTGTAGGTTACACCGTATTCCGCAAGTGAGCCTTTGGAAGGTCGGATTCCGATAATCTCTTCCATCGTATCATACGGCTTGCCAACCGGCGATAACAGTTCATCCCCCGGGCGAAGATTAGCAGCCAGTGCTACATTTAAGGCATGCGTTCCACAAGTGATCTGCGGACGTACAAGTGCATCCTCGGCGCGAAACAGTGTGGCATAGATCTTCTCTAAGGCTTCCCGTCCCAGATCGTTATAGCCATATCCGGTAGTCGGAGCAAAATGTGCTTCCTGCAGTTTGTTCTCCTGCATAGCATGCAGCACCTTTAATTGATTTGCTTCTGCCATACGGTCGATGGCATCAAACCGTTCTTTGAGTTCTGCCTCCTTTTTCTGTGCCAGCTCAAACACCTGCGCACTGATTCCCATTGATTCGTATACTTTTTTTAAGTCCATGTTGTTCTCCTTTATTCTGTCAGATAAGTATCTATTTGTGCAAGCAATGCATCGGTATCCGGATAGATCTGCTTGTCGAGCCAGATCACATCGCGTTCCCGTTTAAACCAGGTAAGCTGCCGCTTGGCAAAATGTCTCGTATCACGCTTTAAAATTGCAA
>JBNMIW010000039.1:0-11287 GCA_050873485.1 Lachnospiraceae bacterium
GATCCACGTAACGCATACTTCGAGTGTATCCATGAGATGAAATTGATCGTAGATCTGATCTACCAGTCAGGTTTCGAAGGAATGAGATATTCTATCTCTAACACTGCTGAGTATGGTGATTACATCACAGGTCCTAAGATCATTACTGAAGATACAAAGAAGGCAATGAAGAAAGTTCTTGCTGATATCCAGGATGGTTCGTTTGCAAAAGAGTTCTTATTAGATATGTCACCTGCCGGACGTCAGGTTCACTTCAAGGCTATGAGAAAGCTTGCTGCTGAGCATCCATCAGAGATCGTTGGTAAAGAGATCCGTAAGTTATATAGCTGGAATAATGAGTCAGACAAGTTGATCAACAACTAATCTGCATAATAGATGAATTAGAATCAGGGTGCTGTTTATGGAGACACGAACGGCATCCTTTTTCAATATATAGAGTAGATTGGGATTGGTCGAAGACGAAAGGGAAAATGAATGAAAGTAAGAAAAATAGCGGAAACAGCAATCGTAATGACTTTGGTGCTGATGATGACTGCGTGTGGAATAGGAAAGCAAGGGATTTTTTCGCTAAATGGGGAAAAACTTTATAATAAAGATGTTGACGCATATGGATATGTATATGTTATGGATCACAATATAGCAAATGATGGACAGATGGATACGTCATATGATGAAAAGGACACATATGCTGAACATTATAAGAAAGAACTTGAGGATGAGCTTCTTTCGAATGTATTGCTGCGGCAGGCGGCACAGGATGATAAGATCGGGTTATCTGCAAAAGAGAAAAAAGCATGTAAGAAAAAGGCAGAGGCGTTGGTGAACACATATGGAGAGGATACATTAAAACAAAAAGGTCTGACACAGAAAGATATTCAGAATGTATATGAAGATCAGAGATTAGCAGAGGATTATGTGACGGCTAAGGGGAAGGAAGACAGTGTTTCCCGGGATATAGAGGATGATCCGGAAAAGGAGCGATATGTTGCCGTGTATCAGATATTGTTTCCTACGGTGCAGTTGGATGATAATGGTTTTGTCAGATCGGGTGATGATGGGAGACTGGTTGAAGTTTCCGCAGAGGAGAAAGCACAACAGAAAGAGCGTGCTGAGGAACTGCATTCTAAGGTGTCTGATGGGGAAGATATAGAAACCGCATGGAAAACGTTTTCTTCATATGTGACAGGCAATAAGACCAGCTATCTTTATAGGGATCTGGATGGCGGATATAAGAAACAGGTAGATGTATTATCAGAAGGTCAGATCAGTGAAGTTTTTGAAGGCAAATATGGATACTATATTGTCCGTTTAGATCAAAAGGAAGATGCAGAATATTCTGATCGAATTACAAATTATGAAAAACAGGAGACAATACAGAATCTTCAAAAAGAGTTAATTAACGATCTGTATACCAAGTATGTCGGCAATGACAAAGGGTATAGAAATGATAAGCGTTGGGAAGCGGTATCTATTCTGGAGTATTTGAAATAAGAACCGGTATGTAAGTGAGAGAAACGATTGGCAGTTAATGTTGCCGATTGTTTCTCTCTTTTCGGATTCCGAAAATGTTTTGAACGGTTGACGGGTGACTAGAGATTTTTTGCAATTGCATCGTATAAATCTAATACGCAATGCTCATCCGGTGCAAAATGTTCGCAGTTCAGACAGCTTGTGCAATCACAGCTGACGCAGTTTGAAAGTTCACTGTTTGTTGTTTTTGCATAAGAACTACAACGTTTTGCAACTGCTTCGTATTCTTTTTTAGAACTTCGCATGACGGATACTCCTTTCACATAGAATTATATATAGTAAATATGTTATGATTTCATAAGACTATTGACATAGAGGATAGAAAATGCTATGTCCCGTAGAAAATGTTTTTGTGATAATGAAATCATACCATACGAATAGTATGACTTGACAAGAGATATTTCATTCAGTAAAATTGAAATTAAATTTGCTTTTTAGGAGGATGATTATTTGGGACCCGACTCGACGATACAAGTTGTTGCTATTTTAATTTTAATATTACTTTCAGCATTTTTCTCATCTGCGGAAACGGCACTTACTACGGTGAATAAGCATCGTCTGCGTGCGCTGGCAGAAGAAGGAAACCGGAATGCACAGAGAGTACTGAAACTGATTGAGAATCCTGCCAAAATGTTGAGTGCGATATTGATTGGCAATAACATTGTGAATATTTCCGCATCTGCTCTTACTACGACAGTTACAACGAATGTGTTTGGCAGTAAGTTTGTCGGAGTGTCTACCGGAATTTTGACATTGGTCGTACTGCTGTTTGGTGAGATTACACCGAAATCTCTGGCAACTTTATATAATGAGAAGATTGCATTGATCTATATTCATGTTGTTGCACCGTTGGTTACGTTATTGACGCCGGTAATCTGGCTGGTTGATAAATTAAGCGGAATTATCTTTTTTATATTACGAGTGGATCGGGATGCAGCCAATAATCAGATGACGGAGGGAGAACTTCGGACGATTGTAGATGTCAGTGTGGAAGACGGAGTTATCGAAAAAGAGGAGAAATCCATGATCAATAATGTTGTGGATTTTGGTGATTCAAAGGCGAAGGACGTAATGGTGCCGAGAGCAGACATGGCTTTGGTGTCGGTTGATGCCACGTTTGATGAAGTGTTTGAGATCTTTAATGAAGAACACTATTCCAGATTGCCTGTATATGACGATAACAAAGACACGGTAATCGGTATTGTGTATCTGAAAGATCTTTTCTTTTTCCAGAATCAGAACGATAATAAAAAGATGGCATTTTCGATTCGGAATATTATGAGAGAACCGTTTTTTGTATATGAGTACCAGAAGACATCTTCCATAATGGCGGAGATGCGGAATCGTTTTGTGTCATTGGCAATTGTATTAGATGAATACGCAACGGCGGTCGGTTTGATCACGATTGAGGATCTGATCGAGGAGATTGTAGGAGAGATTCGTGATGAGTTTGATATGGATGAATTGAAGATGATCACAAAGATATCAGATAATCATTATGAGATTGACGCAGCAATGAAATTAAGTGACTTAAAGGACAGTATTGGCATTGAATTAGAATCTGAAAATTATGATTCGCTCGGTGGATACGTGATCGAACTGTTAGATCATCTTCCGAATGTCGGAGAGACGGTGAAAAAGGACGGCATGACATTTCAGGTTGTTTCAATGGAGAAGAACAGGATTGACCGTATTGCAGTTACGATAGATGCAGAACTGCAGGAGTGATATATATAATAAGAACAAAGAGAGGTTAAAGGCATGATTAGTGCAAATAATGTAACATTACGATTTGGAAAGAAAGCGTTATTTGAGGATGTAAATATCAAGTTTACGGAAGGAAATTGTTATGGATTGATCGGTGCGAACGGTGCAGGCAAGTCTACTTTTTTGAAGATACTTTCTGGTGAGATTGAGACTACAAAAGGTGACGTTACTATGAATGCGGGAGAGCGGCTTTCTGTGTTGCAGCAGGATCATTTCAAATATAATGATTATACGGTGTTAGATACTGTGATCATGGGTAACAAACGCCTTTATGAAGTGATGAAGGAGAAAGAGGAGATTTACGCAAAACCGGATTTCTCGGATGAAGATGGTGCAAGAGTTGCGGATTTAGAGGCAGAATTTGCAGAGATGAACGGTTGGGAAGCGGAATCGGACGCAGCTACATTGCTGAATGGTCTTGGTGTTGGAACGGACTACCATTACAAGCAGATGGTGGAACTGGAAGATACATTGAAGGTTAAGGTTTTACTGGCACAGGCGTTGTTTGGTAATCCGGATGTACTGCTTTTGGACGAGCCTACGAACCATTTGGATCTGGATGCGATTGCATGGCTGGAGGAGTTTTTGATCAATTTTGAGAACACGGTAATTGTAGTGTCGCATGACCGTTATTTCCTGAACAAAGTATGTACACATATTGCAGATATTGATTATGGTAAGATCCAGTTATATGCCGGTAACTATGATTTCTGGTATGAGTCAAGTCAGTTGATGATCAAACAGATGAAAGAAGCAAATAAGAAAAAAGAAGAAAAGATCAAAGAGTTGCAGGAATTTATCCAGCGATTCTCTGCCAATGCTTCCAAATCAAAACAGGCAACATCCAGAAAACGTGCTTTGGAAAAGATTGAGTTAGATGAAATGCGTCCGTCCAGCAGAAAGTATCCGTACATTGATTTCCGTCCGAACCGTGAGATTGGTAATGAGGTTCTGACTGTGGAGAATCTTACTAAGACGGTAGATGGTGAAAAAGTACTGGATAATATTTCCTTCACGATCGGAAGAGAAGATAAGGTTGCATTTGTCGGACCAAACACATTGGCAACAACCATGCTTTTTAAGATATTAGTTGGCGAAGAAGAACCGGATAGCGGATCTTACAAATGGGGTGTGACAACCTCGCAGGGATATTTCCCAAAAGACAATACAAAGGAATTCGATAATGATCTTACGATTGTAGACTGGCTGACACAGTTTTCGGAAGAAAAGGATCCGACTTATGTGCGTGGTTTCCTTGGAAGAATGTTGTTTGCTGGTGATGACGGCGTGAAAAAGGTAAAAGTCCTTTCCGGAGGCGAAAAAGTCCGCTGTCTGCTTTCTAAAATGATGATCATGGGTTCGAATGTGTTAGTGCTTGATGAGCCAACCAACCATTTGGATATGGAATCTATTACGGCTTTGAATAATGGACTGATCAAATTTCCTGGCGTTATCCTGTTCTCATCGCAGGATCATCAGTTTATCCAGACAACAGCAAACCGTATCATGGAGATCACGGCAACCGGATTGATTGATAAGATGACCACATATGATGAATATTTAGAGAATGATGAACTGGCAAGAAAACGTCAGGTTATGAATGTGGATACATCCGAAGACAATGATTAGGAATAGGAAATGATACGACAATGAAAGAATTTTTACACAAGATAGTCAAGATATTTTTGATATTACTTCTGTTGACGGCGGCAATTACGATTGCGGTTGTCGGAGTTGTGTATTTTAATCACCAAACCAAATTAAAAGAAGAATCATCCCTGGTTGAGACTCCGCCCGGACAGATGGTAGAGGTTGATGGTCATCAAATGCATGTATATATTGCAGGAGATGAGAAGGCAAAGCATACGATCGTATTTATTCATGGAAATAACATGACAGACGATTCCATAGCGATGCAGCCGCTCTTTAGAGAACTGTCAGCTGATTATCGTATAGTATATGTAGATCGTCCCGGCAATGGATACAGTGAAGGCGGATGCAAGGATAAAAGCGTAAAGCATCTTACCGAGGAGACTAGAGAGGCAGTCAATAAGGCGGGCGTAGATGGAAAAGTGATCTTGTTTGCGCAGACGACTGGAGGAATAGAAGCAACTTACTGGGCATCACAGTATCCGGATGAGGTGGAAGGCATAATTGGTCTGGATATGTACAGTCCGAAAGAATATGAGTCGGACGAAGGAGAGGATATGGGATTCCGCTATATGTTGTATCTGTTCGCTCGAACCGGAATTATACGTCATGTGGATTCTGTGTATCCAACGGATTCGTATGATCTATATACTGACAAGGAAATGCTGATAAGAAAAGCACTGATCTCTAAGACAACATATTCCAAGGATATCTATGAAGAGGATAAGATGATCGGAGAGAATGCAAGAGCAACAGATCAGGAATCTGTATATGGAAAGACACCGATGTTTTTGGTATTTTCAAATCCAATCAAGGAACCATATCTGTCTACAGATTCATCTGCCAGAGAAGACTTGAAAAAAATGCAGGAGTCTTATCCTGACTATGACTTTGAAAAAGCATATAATGAGAAAAGGATGAAGTATTTTAGTAAATATGACAATGTAGAATGCATAGAAATGGCAGGACCGTCAGCATTATATACATATGATCCGGTCGGATTGGCAAGCAGAATACATGAATATATTGAAAAAATGGACTAATTGACAGTTTTTAACAAGAGTTGTGCGAAATTCCCTTGGGAGTTTGCACAACTTTTTTTAAAAATAGATAATAAGAACACTGATTTTTCATGATATTGAGACAATGTGTACAAAAACTATAAAGATTTTAGAAAAAAACACTTGCCAAATTGTCTAATGTGTCCTATAATGTACCTATGTTGAATTGAGAGATTCAAACATATTCCGTCAAGTACATATGAATCCGACGGAATAACACACACATTTTTAAAGGAGGGTTTTTTCGTGAAAAAATTCAAAAAAGTTATGGCATTGTCATTAGCTATGGCAATGGGATTATCCCTTGTAGCTTGTGGTGGTTCTTCAGAGGATGCTACTACAGAGGGAACAACAGCTGCAGCAGGTGGAGATGATTCTACTCCAGCAACAGAGGCAGTTGCAGACTTCGAGATGCCAGCAGAAGATGGCGAGAAGATTTATGTTTACTCTTGGAACACAGAGTTAGGTGATGGCTTATTAAAGGACTTCCAGGAGAAGTATCCACAGTATGCTGATCAGGTTGAGTATGTTAACCTTGGTGTAGGCGGAACTGACCCAGAGTATCAGACACAGATCGATGCTCAGTTACAGGCTGGAACAGGTGCTGAGAAGTACCCTTCAATCATTGCAGCTGATAACGACGTAGCTCTTCACTGGGCACAGTCAGATTACACACTTGGCTTAGCTGATATCGGAATCGGTGGAGATGACACAGCTGATATGTACAAGTACACATTGGATTATGCTACATACAATGGAAGTTTAAAGGCTCTTTCATGGCAGGCAACTCCAGGTGTTGTATGTTACAGAACTGATATCGCTGAAGAAGTTTTAGGTGCTAGCGACAGAGACACAGTTCAGGCTGCAATCGCTGATTGGGATAAGTTCTTCGAGACAGCTGATAAGATGAAAGAAAAAGGATACAAGATGGTATCTGGTCCAGATGATATCAAGTACCCATTAGCTGATTCTAAGACTTCTCCATGGGTTGAAGATGAGAAGTTAAACATCGATGGATGGGTTAACACATATCTTGAGTATGCTAAGAAGTTATATGATGGAGATTACACAAACAAGACTGCTATGTGGTCAGATGCTTGGTCACAGGGTATGGATGGAGATGTATTCTGCTACTTCGGTACTACATGGTTCTTATACTGGTCATTATTACCAGATAATGAGGATGGAACAAACGATGCTAAGCACGTAGAGGATTACAACATCACAACTGGTCCTCAGACATATCACTGGGGTGGTACATACCTTATGGTTGGTAAGGATTGTCCAAACACAGCTTTAGCTGCATTAGTATTAAAGACAATCTGCTGCGATAAGGATGTATTAAAGGCTCATTGCGAGAGCACATCTGACTTCGTTAACAACCAGGCTGCTGTAGCTGAGTTGATCAGCGAAGGCAAGGGCGCTTCTAAGAAGTGCGGTGGCGAGAATCCATTAGAGGCATTTGATGCGGCTGCTAAGGGTATCTCATTACCATATGCTACACAGTACGATGCAGTTTTCAACGGTTATGTTGATACAGCTTCTCAGGCTTATAACTCAGGTGAAATTAAGTCTGTAGATGATGCTATCCAGAAAGTGAAAGATCAGGTATCTGATGGATACAGCTTCATTACTGTAGAATAATTATTGAATCGGTTTAACTGAAACATAATTGTATGTTATGCACCGGCATTTTTGCCGGTGCATAATTAAACAAAAAAATAGGCTGATTTAGCCTAAGATAAGCATTATCAAGCCGCTATTGGACATTTTGTAAAGTGAAAAATGCATAATTGTTCATTTTACAAAATGTCTGATTGGGGGTTCGTGATTAGATATGCTGAAAATAAAAATTGGGGAAGTGAAGAGCATGAATAAAAGTAAAACAGTTGAATATGGTAAGTATGGATATATGTTCATCGCACCATTCTTCATCGTATATTTAATCTTCCAATTATATCCGTTAGTGTATACTGTATGGCTCAGTTTCGTTGAGAATTACTACAAAGGATTACAGCAGATTGGACCAAATTTCGTAGGACTTAATAACTACTTATCAGTATTGATTGACACGGATAATAATTATCAGATTGTGGAAGGTGCCAAATTCTTAGACACAATGACAGTTATGTCAATCAAGAGCACACTGGTTATGTGGATCTTTAACTTTGTTCCACAGATCTTATTATCATTATTGTTAGCGGCATGGTTTACAGATACTACTGTTAAATTAAAAGGACAGGGTGCATTTAAGGTAATTATGTTCATGCCGAACATTATTACAGCATCTACAATCGCTGTATTGTTCTATTCATTATTCAATAACAGTGGTCCATTTACATCTGTATTAAGAAACTTACATATTATTAGTCAGAATTATGATTTTATGGAGAGTAAAGCCGGTACAATCGGTTTGATCGCGTTCATGCAGTTCTGGATGTGGTATGGTAATACAATGATCGTGTTGATTGCAGGTATCTTAGGTATCAACCCATCACTTTACGAAGCAGCGATGGTGGATGGTGCAAGTAGCAGACAGACATTTTTCAGTATTACATTGCCATTGTTAAAGCCGATTTTGCAGTATACATTAGTAACATCTGCAATCGGTGGTCTTCAGATGTACGATATTCCGGCATTGTTTAACGTATCCGGTACAGGTGATGCGTTACCAAACTATGCATCTCAGACAATTACCATGTATATTCGTAGATTAGGATTTACTACGAAGGATATGGGTAAATCTGCAGCTGCATCTATGATTCTTTTCGTAGTAACTTTAGTAATCAGCTTGTTGTTCTTCGCATTGACACGTGAACGTGAGCCAAAGCAGAAACATGCGGTAATTAAGTAGGAAGGGGGCATAGATAATGGCAAAAAATAATGCAACAGAAGAAAGCTACTCAGCAAAGATTCATGCCCAGAAGGTGTTCCGTACAATTATTTGTGTATTTCTTTGTTTCTTGAGTATTGTACCGTTTTATGTTATGATAATTAATTCGACTAGATCATCTGCAGCGATTCAGAGAGGTATCTCTTTGATTCCAAGTAGATTCTTTGTCGCAAACTTTCAGAACTTGGTAGCGAAATCAAAAGGTATTGGTGCACCTCTTTGGAAGTGTATGTTTAACTCTTGCTTGATTTCAATTCCTGCAACAGCATTACAGGTATATTTCTCAACGTTTACTGCATATGGTATTACAGTATATCGTTTCAAATTGAGAAACTTTGCAGCTTCATTCATTATGGCAATCATGATGATTCCTGCACAGGTATCTATCATCGGTTTCATGTCATTTATGATGAAGATCGGATTATATAATACATATATTCCTCTTATTGTTCCTGCAGTTGCTGCACCATCTACATACTACTTCATGAAGCAGTATATGGAGCAGGCGTTATCTATCGAGATTGTAGAAGCAGCCAGAATTGATGGTTCTGGAGAGTTTAAGACATTTAACAGCATTGTACTTCCGTTGATGAAGCCGGCTATGGCTACACAGGCGATCTTCGCATTCATCGCATCATGGAACAACTTGTTCACACCAAGTATGATGTTGCTTGATAAGAGTAAGAATACATTACCAATGTTCGTTCAGACATTACGTTCAGAGCAGTTCCGTTCTGACTATGGTATGATTTACTTCGGATTGTTCATCACAGTATTACCGATCTTTGTTGTTTACTTTGCATTGTCAAAGTACATCATTGCCGGTGTTGCACTCGGTGGTGTTAAGGAGTAATTCCGGAACATAATTTAGTGTATAAGATGCCCCTTATGGTTGTATACCATAAGGGGCTTTTTGTGTAGACAACGGGTCGAGTACCAATTCGTGCTTGCGCGAAAATTTATATATGAAAAAGTGTCTTTTTGAAAAGTTTATGAACTTCCAAAAAAGAGTTGAAACGAGTATTTGTTTGTACTACAATGAGTATTGTGTGATTAGGTGTATGATGAAAGATACCAATGGAACACTGGAATATAGTATGTGGAGGAAAACAATAATGTTAAAAAGAGTAGTAAGTGTTGTGCTTATGATGAGCCTTTTGCTTACATGTGTAGCATGTCAGGGCCAAGAGAGTTCAACGAAGGACAGTAAGAGCAGTTCAGATGTTAAGGTATCTGCTGAGGACGCAAAGAATACAGAGGTTGTTAAGATCGGTGATGAGAAGATTACATTGGATTATATGTATTTGTATGTAATTCAGTTTATATATACATATAGTGCAACAGAAGATACAATTTCTAATAATATGGATAGTTATAAGTCCCAGATTCTTTCCCAATTGCGAACAGATGAGATTAAGTATATATATGCTAAGAATAATGGAATTGAACTGACAGATGAAGAGAAGAAAGAAATGGATGATGTAGTAGATCGCTACTACAAGACATTTAAGGAAGACTTCCTTAAAAAGTATGGCATTAGTAGAGATACGGTAGAAAGTCTGTTTTATAAGCAAAGATATATCAGTAAATTAAACGATGAAACACAGCAGAAGTTAGAAGAACAGTACCAGAAAGAAGCAGAAAAAGAGTTGAAGGATAAGACATTCTTTGACCTGAAGTATTTGTTATTCCCAACAGTTGAATACAAAGATGGATCGCCGGTTACCGATAGTAATGGTAAGTACACAGAATTGAGTGCGGACAAGAAAAAGGAACAGAAGAAGTTAGCAGAAGAGGCCAAGAAGCGTTTAGAAGCCGGTGAGAAATTCGATGATCTGGCAAAAGAATATAAGATAGAAGATTGCTCAGAAGAGTTGAGATCTTATTATGGTGCATATACAGAAGATTTGAATAATCTGATCAAAGATTTGAAGGCTGGAGATGTATCAGAGACATATGAGTCGGATCTTGGTTATATGGTTGTTCAGATGTTGAATACCAATGATGAAGATTATAAGAAGTATTATATTGAAACAGCAGGTGGACAAAAAGCTTCAGCGCAGATGACGGTTGAAGAGAATAAGTGGCTTGCATCCGTAGAGGTTGATGAGGAAAAAGATATGATCGGGGATGTATGGGCTAATCTGGATATTTCCAAGATTGCAGCAGCAATGGAAAAGGAAGGAATTGCAAAATCCACCAAATAACATAATACCCTTTGCACAGCGTGAGTTTCCAAAAGAATGCGAGGGCACATGCGAAAGAGTATGAATAAGCCATGTATGCTTATCTTTATGGTACGCAGGCACGTTTGCACTTATACTGCCTACGCAGCGGTGCTAGGTTCGTAAGAACCTCACCAAGCACCGGCGTAGACAGACCAGCC
>JBNMIW010000040.1:0-10919 GCA_050873485.1 Lachnospiraceae bacterium
ACCTGGTATGTAGTCCGCAACACCAGAGGTGTTACAGGATTTGTTGGTCCGGGATCTAAGCCGGTACCGCTTACAGAGCAGGAGATTAAGAATCTGGGAATCAAACTTCCAAATAAGGATGATGCGAAACAAGAGCTTCCTCGGGTGGAAATTGATGTTGAGCTTGGTGATAGCATTAAGGTTATCTCCGGTGCCTGGGAAGGAACCGTTGGAACCGTTACTGATATCAACGTAGCAAAACAGGTCGTTACGATTGAAGTAGATATCTTCGGTCGTGCAACATCTGTGGAAATTGGTTTTATGGATGTTTCAAAGATGGATTAATTCATCAGACGTGATAAGGATGTGAATATGCATCCGACAATTAGTAAAAAGAAGATTGCATAGCAGAATAGATCGGTTCTGTGTTGTGCAGAAGTGGGAGGGCAAGTCCCGATTGACCACATGAATTAGGAGGAATAACGATTATGGCTAAGAAAGTAGAAGGATATATCAAATTACAGATTCCTGCAGGTAAGGCAACTCCTGCACCACCGGTTGGACCAGCATTAGGTCAGCATGGTGTTAATATCGTAGAGTTCACAAAGCAGTTCAATGCGAAGACAGCAGATCAGGATGGAATGATCATCCCTGTTGTTATCACTGTTTATGCTGATAGAAGTTTCAGTTTTGTAACTAAGACTCCTCCGGCTGCAGTTTTATTAAAGAAAGCATGTAAGCTTGACAAGGCTTCATCTGTTCCTAATAAGACTAAAGTTGCTACCATTTCTAAAGCTGAGGTTCAGAAAATCGCAGAGCTTAAGATGCCGGATTTAAATGCAGGTAGTATTGAAGCAGCAATCAGTATGATTTCAGGAACAGCACGTTCTATGGGAATCGTAGTTGAGGATTAACAGAGAACTTGGTGAAAGCAAGCCGTTAGGCGTAGCTTGAACCTAGTCGTAGTTATGTCGGTGCAGTTGGCGAGGTGCTTTCGAGCCTACAAACCGACGTTGGCTATATGATTATTACATTTGGTGGGAGGGTCGCTCCCGATAATACCACAGGAGGTTTTTAAGAAATGAAAAAAGGTAAAAGATATGTTGAAGCATCAAAGCTTGTAGACAAAACACAGGTTTATGATATTCCGGAAGCTGTTGCAATTGTTAAGAAAGCAGCAAGCGCAAAGTTTGATGAGACAGTAGAAGCACATTTAAGAATGGGTCTTGACGGACGTCATGCAGATCAGCAGATCCGTGGAGCTGTTGTTCTTCCTCACGGAACAGGTAAGACTGTTAAGGTTTTAGTATTCGCTAAGGGAGATAAGGTAGATGAGGCTACTGCAGCAGGTGCTGATTATGTTGGTGGCGAGGAATTAATTCCAAAGATCCAGAATGACGGATGGTTAGATTTCGACGTTGTTGTTGCAACTCCAGATATGATGGGTGTTGTTGGACGTCTTGGTCGTGTACTTGGACCAAAGGGCTTAATGCCAAATCCAAAGGCTGGTACTGTAACTCCTGATGTAACAAAGGCAGTTAACGATATCAAAGCCGGTAAGATTGAATACAGACTTGATAAGAACAACATTATTCACGTGCCAGTTGGAAAGGCTTCTTTCACAGAGGAGCAGTTAGCAGACAACTTCCAAGCGTTAATAGATGAGATTATTAAGGTTAAGCCAGCAGCAGCAAAGGGACAGTATATGAAGAGCGTAACATTATCTTCAACAATGGGTCCTGGTGTTAAGATCAACACAGTTAAGTTCCTGTAAGCTTAATTCAGACTGAACGGATAAGAAAGACCGTCGCTAATGCGACGGTCTTTTTGTTGTGAAAGATTCGGAAATAAAAAATCCCTCTTACAAATATGTAAGAGGGATACGCTTTGTATTAAATAGATTATCCAAGTGATGCGAATAATGCCGCAATCTCATCTGGGGATAATTGTTTATTTGAATCATCGGAAACAGGCGTTACGGTTGGAGCGGTTGTCTGTGCTGCAAGTGCCTCATCCATCTTCTGTTCTTCTATTCTGGCTTCTTCATCACTCTTTGGTGTAGGTTCGGAAGCGGCAAATAATGCTGCTATTTCATCCGGTGAAAGCTGACGGTTTGGATCGTCTGCTACCGGAGCTGCTGGTGTTGCTTCCACAACCGGTTCTTCCTTTTTTGGCGAAGGATCGGCAGCAGCAAATAAAGCAGCGATCTCATCTGCACTTAATTGTCTGTTTGGATCATCGGTTGGAGCTGTGTCTGTGATCGGTGTTACATTGTCTGTTGGTTCTTCTGTTTCTTCTTCAGGTTCAGTGGATTTACCGACAACGGTAAAGGTCGGTGTAAACGGTTCCTCTTCTTCAGTTTCTTCTATTATCGGTTTTTCCTTTTTTGGTCTAGGATCAGCTGCGGCAAATAAAGCAGCAATCTCATCCGCACTTAACATATCATTTGAAGATTTGCCTTCGATTCCGAGATTATCCGGGCTTTCTGCTGTGTTCGTAACAGCCTCTTCTGAAATGAATTCTGCAACAGGTTCTTCCGGAATAGATTCTGTAACCGGTTCCTCCATGGATGCGGTTTCCGTTGTAGCAAGGGTATCTTCTGTGGAGATATCTGCTGAAATAGCAGCTTCCGGTATATCTTCTGTCATTTCTTCAAGAACAGTATTGTCAGTTGGAATATCTGCTACCTGTTCCGTATCGGTATATGCAGGAATGTTGTTCTCTGTAGAAACAGGTGTATTATCCGCTACATAAGGATTCGAATAGATAGCAGGATCTACTGTTGCCTGTACCTGTGGCGATCCGGCAGGTACTTGTACTTGCTGGATGCTGGTTGAGATATTCTGTAATTCGTGTGCTACATTGTTAAGCTGAATACTTAAGCCTTGATTCACTTGTTGTGGCTGAGATTTCAAATAAGATACGATATCATTTAATACAGCAACTACGTCGTCATTGTTTGGCTGGATCTGATCAAAACCCTGAACCATGGTTTCCGATAAATGATTCCGCATATCTTTGATCGTAGAGATCAGTTTTGTAGTATTGTTAAGATCATATTTGATCATTAATTTCGTAGCTTTGTTCTGGGTGTTGGTAATTGTGGAAAGATTCTTGTACAGTGCAGCCTGGCTCTCTGCGTAGTTATTCTCTAAAGTGCTGACCTTTTCCGCAGCCTGCCTGGTGTAGAGATAGGTTGCTTTGCCAAGCTTCGACTGAGCCCCATTCATAGTTTCAATCTGATGGGAAATATCATCGATATAGTTCTTGATCTGAACATTCATGGATTTGTTACGAATAGTGATATATGCAACAATATTCTGTACTAATATGTATGCAGTGATCAAGAATAGAATACTGACACCGACAACCGCAAAGACGATCCGGTGAAACATAATAAATGTATAGATTAATGCAATCCCTGTAGTCAGAGTCGCTAACACGGAAAAAGCGAGTTTGTTCTCTGGTTTATTCATAACGTAGTACCTCCATTTACGACACCCAATAATTAACCATAATTATACACGAAAAATGCAAGAAGGTAAAGGATGGAAATGTGTGGAAAGAGCTATTTATGTGAAAATTTTCTAAAATGATTCCACATAATTTAAATCCTTGATTGTGAAATGATTTTTGCGGAATGAAATAATGCCTTCTTTCTGCATTTTGCCCAGTTCCTTGGAGAGTGCACTGCGGTCAACATTCAGATAATCGGCAAGCTGTTGCCGGTCAAACGGAATCTCAAAACTGCGGGCGTTGTTCTGCCGTAGCGCCTGAGCGGAAAGATATGTCAGAATACGACCGCGAATCGTTTTGGACGTGGTGCAAAAGATCCGTTGTGACAAAATGAGATTTTTCTGCATGGCGCTGAACAGCAGGTTGTCTCGCATGGTAGTCTGCCAGTTGTATGAATTGTATTGCGGGGATAACATTTTCTTTACATTGAGGAATAAAATGTCGCTATCCGATGCGGCTATCACATCTACCATTAACGGTTCCTCGCAGAATGCATATGTCTCGGCGAAGACCTGTCCGGCGGCAATGTCGCTAAGAATGCATTTATTTCCTAAGAGATCGATGTTTTCAATGTGAATGGTTCCATTTATAACCAATCCGATCTCCTGTATCATCTGCCCGGTATGAAAAATAACGGCACCTTTTTCGAAGGAGGTCTCCCGTAGTAAGGCATGTTGCTTCATTTCGTTCAGATTCTGTTCTGTAATGTCTTGAAAAATGGGGGATGATATCATTTTGCGGTGCTTCCTTTCGTTTGAATGACGTTTATGATTCTGGAATGATTGTAGTATAGTATGTGTAAAAAAGCAATTTATAATTGCCCAATAAGTAAATGTGTATTATGATAAGATTAATTATAAACGGATTATGTATAATGGTAGTTATTATGTGATAAAGGAACAAGGAGACGGATATGGAGATCAATAATCACCATCTTTGTATTGGGTGTATGCACGAATTGCATGACAAAGAGATATGTCCATATTGTGGATTGGAGCAGAGAAGTTATACCCCGATCCCGCGCTGCCTGATTATGGGAACCCGTCTGGCAGAGCGTTATGTGCTGGGCAGGGTATTAGGGGAAGGAAGTTTTGGAATTACATATATTGGATGGGATACTTTGTTGGAGATTCCGGTTGCGATCAAGGAATATTACCCGTCCGATCTGGTAAGTCGTGATGTGATCCGGGGAAATGACAATTCGGTCTATCTGTTTGGCGGTATTGAGAAAGAAGAATATGACCGGCGTCTGGAACGATTTCTAAAAGAAGCAAGGAATCTGACACGGTTTAATCAATTGTCATCCATTGTGTCGGTAAGGGACTTTTTCTATGCGAACAATACGGCATACATTGTAATGGACTATATTGAAGGGGAGAGCCTGAAAGCATACATAAAACGAGAAGGTGCCATGGATGCAGAAGAGGTGTTGAAGATCTTCCGGCCGATTCTGGAGTCTTTGGAGAAAATGCATGCGACAGGAATCATACATCGGGACATCAGTCCGGATAACCTGTTGTTCGATGAGAACCATAATCTGGTGTTGATTGATTTCGGAGCAGCAGAATTGCAAAATGCCGAATTGACCAGAACGGTTACGATTACATTTAAGCGGGGATTCTCTCCGGAAGAACAGTACCGTTCTCATGGAAAGCAGGGACCGTGGACGGATATCTATGCACTATGTGCCTCCATGTACTACGCAATGACAGGAAATGCACCGGATGAGGCGATTCAGCGAACGATTGAAGATAAGGTTATTCCGTTGTGGAATGAGCCGGGCGTTATGCTTACCAATGTGCAGGCGCGGGCGATCATGAAGGGAATGTCCGTGCATGGGGAAGACCGGTTTCAGAGTGTTGCGGCATTGTATCAGCAATTGTATGGGGAGGGAGCAAAAGAAACACCTAAGAAAGGCAGACAAGCCGGAAGGATGGTTGCATGGATATTGGGAATTGCTTTCGTGCTGATAGGGATTGTTGGCGGTTCGGCAGGATATCGGCGGATGACACGGTTACATGCAGTCAGGAATGCAACGGAAGATATTGTGGTTACGCAGAATGAACAAGAGAATAGCAGTGGTTTACAGGGGAGTATAACGGAGAATGCGAAGGAAACGCCGGAAGAGCGGGTGACAATGGTTTCCTGTGTCGGACATACAAAGAGTGAAATACAGCAGATATTAACTACGGTTAAGAATATAACATTTCGTGTAGAATGGCAGAAAGAGTATAGTAATGAGATTCCGTCGGGACAGGTGATGGAGCAGAGTATTCCGGAGGGAGAAGAATTAGAAGAAGGAGAAGAGTATGATCTTCGGCTCATAATAAGTGCAGGACCGGAGCCTGTGCAAACGACAGAACCGGTTACGACACAGCAGGCAACGAAGTCAGCCCCGGCTAAGAACAATAAGAGTTCTTCCACAAAGAAGCCGGATGAATTAGATGGATATATTGAGTAAATATAGAAGTGATTGACCAAGGATGAGGAATGGAAGCATGCAACAGGATAGATTGCGCAAAGCATTACAGAAGATATATAAAGAAAAGAAATTTTTTCGGTTTGATGAGTTTATTGTTTGTAAAATGTGTGATATTCCGTTGGATAGTGTGATTACAGATGATCTGCGCAGGAAGGCATATGCAGAATTTCAAATACAGACGGAACGGGCAGAGCTTGCGAGCGAGGTAACGATGCGCAGGTGGTTTGGAATGACGGGATATGCGAAACCGAACCGGATACATATATATGAAATGGCATTTGCACTGCATTTAGATAAGAAAGAGACGGAAGAATACCTGACAAGGGGAATTGGTGAACCGTCTTTTCAGATCAGCGATTACCATGAGATTATTTATCTGTATGGGATTGAGAATGGTTTGTCGTTTGATAAATGCCAGCAGATGATCCGTCTGTTTGAAAAGAATCTGATGGTGAATCAGAGACTGTCGACGACTCGGAGTACGGAACAACTGCAGTTACAATATGAAGAAAAAAAGAATTTGCCGGTATCCGATTTTCTACTCTTTATGGCAGACAATACGATGTATTTTAAAGGGTATAGTAACACGGCGCTTTCGTATCTGTTAAGTTATCGGAACCAGGTATTAAAGTATATCCGGCAGGAAGCGGCAGAGCAGTTAGAACAGCGGCTTTCTGAGACGGATTATAACGTATGGAAGAGCAGACATTGGATGACGGACAGAAAAGATCCGTATCGGATGATTCAGAAATATCTGAAATCACGTTCGGGAAGCGCACTGTCAGAGGATCTGGCAAAGAATGTCAAAGAGCTTGCGAAGATTACATATTCAACATTGTCCAATAATTCGCTGGTGCGTTCGGAAATATTCTGTGATCGGTCAGAAACGCAATCAAAGAATACACATTCGGATGTGCGTAACATGACGATGAAACACATATCGGATCTGTTTAATATTGCAAATCAGAAGGAAACGGCAATGAAAGTAATTGCAGCATTAGGAAGACTGGAAACATTGCAGCCGGAGAAAGCATGCCCGGAAGATATAAGGGATCTTCTGAAGAAATTGACGAAGAAGGAGGATGTGGATTGGAACTGTGGCAGTGCAAGAGAATGGCTGATGGAATATGATAAGGAGCATAAACGTCGACAACTGGTTGTACAGCGCAGCGATCTGCTGCCGTTTGTGTTATATGTTTCACAGCAGAAATACATAGAAGAGACGGAGAAAAGTGGTGCATTATATGATGCAGAAAAAGCACGCCGGATGTTTCGGCAGGCTGCGGATGTTGTACTGACCGCCTGTAACATGGCATCGATCAGCAAAGAACGGGAATTGGATGTCGTACTGCTTGCCTGTTATCAGGAAGAAGAGATGTATGACTATGCGGATGTGTTAGAAGTGTTGTCTGATTTATAAGATAAAATAATGAGCAGAGTGCGAAGCATTTCGCCAATTTGAAGTTATCATGAGTGATTTCCGGATTATAGAGAAAGCATAAGAACCGGAAGACGCGTGGGAGAAGATGTAGAATGAGGATGGATAAAAAGAATATGAAACAAACAGAAGACATTAGACAATATGTTTTGTTGTGGAAAATATTTGGTATATGTGCAGTGCTATTGGTCTGCATAACCGGAAAGAAGAATGACGTGCAGGCAGCGGGATATGATTATCCGATCGAGAGGACGAAGGTAGTACAGGTTCTGGATGAAGATTGTAGGGATTCGCAAGGTGTAAAGTACACATTAGATGACGAGCGTGGTACCGCCATGATAGGTAATTATGCGAATGGATATACCAATAGCAGCGGATATCAAGAGACGGAGGACGGAGTCTGTATCATTCCGGAAAAAGTATCATATCAGGGAAAAGAATACACGGTAACCACAATGGATCAGGATGTATTTACCAATAATGAAACGATCCGTGTTCTGGTTATACCGGACACGATCACGGAGATTAAGAGCAAGCTTATCTGGTCTAATATGCAGACACAATATCTCTATGTTGGCAAGGGGCTGGATCTGACACAGTGCAGTATGGAGAATTGCTCTAACTTGCGGGAGGTTGCGGTATCGGAAGACAATCCTTATGTGAAAAATGTGGATGGTGTGATATACAGCAAAGATGGTAAGACACTGCTATATAATCCTCCGATGAGAGAAGGAAGTGCATTAGGAGAATATCAGGTAATAGACGGAACTGAGACGATAGCGAGTCAGGCATTCAGGGAAAGCCGGTATCGGAGTATCCGGTTACCGGATTCAGTGAAGAAGATTGGATTCGAGACATTTGCATTTTGTGCCTGGTTGCGAAGCATAGACCTGTCTAATGTAGAGGAGATTGATGCGTTTCCGTTCTACGGAGGAGATTATTCTCTGCAGGCGATTCAGCTTCCGAAGCAGGATTATACGTTGCGGATGTTTACCACTGATCAGTATATTCCAATGCGGGCGGTGGTGCTTACAAAGGGTTTGCACTTAGGGGATAAGAGTAGTCCTTCTTTTGGAGAAATGAAGTATCTTCAATGTGCGGCTGTGCAGGATGGTGTGACTGCCATTGGGGAGGAGGAATTTCAAAAGTGTGGCAGATTGCAGATGGTATTACTACCGGATACGTTACAGAGTATTCCGGAGAAATGTTTTTCAAAATGTACATCTCTTAAGAAACTTTACATTCCGCCATCGGTGACATCAATTGGAGATGGTGTGCTTGCTGATTGTTCGGCTGTGATATATGGGGAAGAAGGAAGTGTAGCAGAGGATTATGCGTTAGAGAATGGATTTTCTTTTGTGGATGTAAGTTCCCACGATCATGAACATCTGGCAGATACGACAGTGTATGAAGATCCATATATGAAGATTACGGCAAAGTATTGTTCGGAGTGTGGATATGCAAAGGATATACAACAGGAGATGAAGAATACGGATCCGGATGCGGATATCACCAATGGGGTTTATGATATGCACCTGGAAAAGACACATGAGAAAGTGGTATTAGAGCGGAATATGACTGATGCACAGGGAGTAGTCTATAGTATTAACAAGCAGACACATATTGCGAGTGTTGTAAGAGTAGAAGATCGTGAAGAACAAACGGATATTGTAATACCGGAAGTCATAGAAAAGGACGAGACGGAATATATTGTGGATCATGTGAAAGAGAATGCCTTTGCCTCGAATGAGCATGTTGTCGCGATTACACTATCGGATGCGATCCGGACGGTTGATGAAGGGGCACTTGCCGCGAAATCATTAAAATATGTATATATCGGTGAGAACATGACCAATATGATCGCTAATGCGTTTGCACATGATAATAACATTCGGAACATTTGGATCAAATCAGAAAACCCGCATTTTTATGTGAAAGATCATACGGTCTATGAATATAATAGCGATGGTGGTAAAGATTATTGGGTTTTCACATATACGCCGGATAACAATACATCAGCCGAAGACACAAAGAAAGATGAGGAAATAAAGGATCCCGGAAAGGCAGATCAGGATGCATCAACAGGGGAGATACAGAGTACGGAGACAACGGAAAAATCAACAGAGACGGGAACGGATACGGGAAATCAGGGTGCATCAGACAATTCAAACGATTCCTCAAAGGATGTGAACTCGGAGAAGGTTAAGAGTAGTTCCAAAGGAAATAATAAGACGTCTTTGTCAAAACCGAAGCTAACCGTGAAAAAGAAGCATACGTCGAATGGGGTGCATTATCTGCAGTTAAATTTGAAAAAATTGTCGGGAAAATATATAGAACTGTATGTGCAAAAAGGAAAGGGGCGCTATAAGAAGATCAAGTTACGTTCAAACCGGATCAAGAAAAAGAGTATGCAGCTTAAGATCGGTTATAAGCCGGATGGAAAGAAGATACGGGTTAAGGTAAGAACTTATACGAAGAAGAAAGGAAAGAAGAAATATAGTGCCTGGTCAAAAGTAATCGTGGTAAAGTAAGGGATATATAGAATAATGTAAAGAATGGAAAATGAATGAGGTAAACACCTTGTTTGTTTTCCATTTTTTAATTTCGGAAAAATTAATGAGGGGGTTATTCGATATACTCATCCTAAAATAGGTGTCAAATATCGACAAAAAGTGACTTTTCGTTTGCAAAACGGTCCTTTGGTTGGAAAACATTGAAAACGAAAAATCATTTTACTATTATTGGTAATAAGTGGGAATAAGGAGATTCGACAGATGAGAATTGCGCTTTACGGAACAGACGGGGAGAAACTGGAAGAACATAAACAGAGATTGCATAAAAACATCGTTGGTATAGGTGATACGGTAGAGATTATCTGTTGTCAGGATGAGGAAGAACTCAAAGCCCATTTTAAGGATTATCAGATTGTCTTTATGGAGGAGACAGCACTTGATAAGCTGGAGCAATACTTAAAGAACAACCCGAACCGCAGGAAAGTTACCCTATCCTTTGGAAAAGAGAATGGCACTTTCTTCGTGGATGACGTCTATTATGTGGAAGCGGATCTTAGCCAAATCCACCTTGTTACAAAGGAAGGAGAGTTCCTGCTGTCTATCAGCATTTCGCAAGCGCAGGAAGTCTTAGAAAAGGAGGGATTCGTAAAAGTCCACAGAAGCTATCTCGTAAACAGTAACCATGTGGTACGGATCAAACACCGGACAGCATTTATGGATAATGGGAAGGAGATACCGATCAGCAAGTATCGTCTGAAGGAAGTGAAAGAACGTTTAATTGTGAGTGATGCAGGACAATGACATGTGGGTTATCTTGCATTGGGAACAGAGGATTATTCAGATGATATATGTGTAAGGAGTTGCGGGATATGAGGAATCATAGAAATAGAAAGATATGTCCGATATGCAAGGGCAGAGGAAGAATCTCAAAGGTTAAGATGACATCTAACGGAACAATCTGTGAGTTTGAGGTGTGTTATCACTGTAAGGG
>JBNMIW010000041.1:0-10776 GCA_050873485.1 Lachnospiraceae bacterium
CAACCACTCAACTCCATCTCCCACTGCTTCCACAGTATTCGCAAAAGCAAGACGTTGATTATCATGTGCATGTATGCCTACTTTTTTATTATACTTCATTGCAAATTCGCAATAGATGTCCGCAATTCTTGCCAGTTGCTCCGGATAAAGAGCTCCAAAACTATCTACAATATATACAACGTCAACCGGAGATCTGCCTAATTCATCCAATGCAACCTTTAAATCTGCCTCCTGTGCATTCGAAACCGCCATAATATTACAGGTAACCTCATAGCCTTTTCTCTTTGCATCCTCAATTACATCAATCGCAGTCGGCATCTGATGCAGATAAGTTGCGACCCGGATCAGATCGATCACACTGTTCTCTTTGGCAATGATATCATTTTTGTAATCACATCTTCCAACATCTGCCATAATTGCAAGTTTCAGATTCGTATCATTCTCTCCTACTATACTGCGAATATAATCCTCATCGCAAAATTTTAATTTTCCAAATTTGTCGACGTCGAACATGGTCTTATCCGCACGATAGCCAAATTCCATATAATCTACTCCGGCCTTTATATTCGACTGATACAATGCTTTTACAAATTCATCGGTAAAATAAAAGTCATTCACCAAGCCCCCATCCCTCAATGTTGCATCTACTACTTTTACAGATGGGCGAAAACCCATCAGATTCGAAAGTTCTTTCATTCTTATCTTCTCTCCTTTTTCACTCTAGCACTTTAACGTCTAAAAGTATTAAGACAAGTTCACTATAACACACGTCAGAAATTATTGCAATCCTTTTCTTTTTTTCAGATTAGGGCTTGCATTTTGGAATATATGAGTATATAATCTATCAAGTGAGCTTTCTTAATGAAAGAAATATTTCTCATTTCGGGGCGTGGCTCAGCTTGGTAGAGCGCTTGGTTCGGGACTAAGAGGTCGTGGGTTCGAATCCCGTCGCCCCGACGATCAAAAGGATGCTATTACAAGAGATTGTAATAACATCCTTTTTCTATATCCATTCTTATTTTTGTATACTTTCTATACTAACTCAGACTTTAGCTAATGCTGGTCGGAAAAAATATAATCCTAATTTCCGACCAGCACTACTTCATTAACTGGTATAGAAAGTATAATCGAGTAGAGGGAAAATCCCCCTACTCGAAACGACATTGCGGTCCATCATCTCATGACTTCGTCATTCGATGATGGACAGTCGCCGAATACAAATTTTCGTGCAAGCACGAATTTGTACTCGGCTCGTTGTCTACACAAAAAACCACCACATGTCTTACGACATGCAGTGGTCTTACATTCATCTATCCAATAAATTGGATGATTCTCAAGCTTTACCAACAGATCCGAATAATTCCATCTTCTCTTTTACAGTAGCCTTGATTGCTTCAGCACCTGGAGCTAATAACTTACGAGGATCAAATCCTTTACCCTCTAAGTCCTTACCAGCCTCAATGTACTTACGTGTAGCTTCCTGGAAAGATAACTGACACTCTGTGTTAACGTTGATCTTAGAAACGCCAAGCTCGATTGCCTTCTTGATCATATCAGCAGGAATACCTGTACCACCGTGTAATACTAATGGCATCTCACCAGTCTTAGCCTGGATAGCATCCAATGTCTCGAAGCTTAATCCCTGCCAATTCTCCGGATACTTACCATGAATATTACCGATACCAGCAGCTAACATATCTACACCAAGATCTGCAATTGTCTTACACTCTTCCGGATCAGCACATTCGCCCATACCAACAACGCCGTCTTCCTCACCACCGATAGAACCAACTTCACACTCGATAGAAAGACCTAAGTTATGAGCTACATTAACTAACTCTGTAGACTTAGCAAGGTTCTCTTCGAATGGATAATGAGATCCATCAAACATGATAGAAGTAAATCCAGCCTTAATACACTTATAACATCCTTCATAAGTACCATGGTCTAAATGAAGTGCTACAGGAACTGTGATTCCCAACTCTTCGTCCATAGCCTTAACCATAGCTGCAACAGTCTTGAAACCTGTCATATACTTACCGGCACCTTCAGATACACCTAAGATAACCGGGCTCTTTAACTCCTCTGCTGTTAAAAGAATTGACTTTGTCCACTCAAGATTGTTGATGTTGAACTGACCAACTGCATAATGACCAGCTTTGGCCTTCTTTAACATTTCTGTTGCTGAAACTAACATGAATCATTCCTCCATTTGTTATAAATATTACAGGTGAAGTTATATGCGCACCTGCACACCTATATTGATTATACCCTAACTGTTCTAAAAAATAAAGTACAATTTTATTCTATGTCAAAATACATTCTATAACCGCATATGCCTATAATGTTATAATTGATAACATTTTAATTTTATTTAATCTCCCTCTTGTTTTATTTTATGTGAAATGATATGATATCTTCATCAAGAGTTCATTGTATTTTGTTATTTTTAATAACATTTCAAAAGAGAGGTAGAATATGAAAGATTTATCTTTATCCAAAATCAGCGAATTAGTAATTGACGGCAGAAAACATATGAATCTGTCACAACAACAGTTAGCAGATACAACCGGAATCAATCGTACGATGATCAGCCACATTGAATCCGGCGAATATGTACCATCTTTACAACAATTAGTATCTTTATCACAGGCTTTACACTTTGATCCGACTGAAGTTTTTACAGAAAACGGAAACGGAAAGAACTTAGAGAAAGCCTCTCCACTCAACATTGCAATTGCCGGAACCGGCTATGTAGGATTATCTATTGCTACATTATTATCCCAGCATAACCACGTTACCGCTGTTGATATCATTCCGGAAAAAGTAGAAAAGATCAACAAACGTATATCTCCTATCCAGGATGACTACATTGAGAAATATCTTGCAGAAAAAGATCTGGATCTGACTGCTACAACCGATGGTGAAGCCGCATACAAAAATGCCGACTTTGTTGTTATTGCAGCCCCTACCAATTATGACTCCCAGAAGAATTACTTTGATACCAGTGCGGTTGAAGCTGTTATCGAATTGGTATTATCTGTCAATCCGAATGCGATCATGGTGATCAAATCTACAATTCCTGTCGGATATACCAAATCCGTTCGTGAAAAATATCATACAGATAATATTATATTCAGCCCGGAGTTTTTACGCGAATCCAAGGCTTTATATGATAACTTATACCCATCCCGCATTATTGTCGGAACAGATTTAGAAAACGAAAGATTAGTAAATGCTGCCAAGACATTTGCTTCTTTATTGCAGGAAGGTGCGATCAAGAAGAACATCGATACTTTATTCATGGGATTTACGGAAGCAGAAGCAGTGAAACTATTTGCCAATACTTACCTTGCCTTACGAGTTTCTTACTTCAACGAATTAGATACCTATGCAGAGTCCAAAGGATTAAACACCCAACAGATCATTGACGGTATCTGCTTAGATCCAAGAATCGGTTCCCATTACAATAACCCATCCTTTGGTTACGGCGGCTATTGTTTACCAAAAGATACCAAACAGTTATTAGCAAATTACAAAGATGTTCCGGAGAATCTGATCGAAGCAATTGTTGAGAGTAACCGGACAAGAAAAGATTTCATTGCTGACCGTGTGTTAGATATTGCCGGATACTACTCTTACAGTGGTGCAGACGGTACTAACAACACATATAACCCATCTGCCGAAAAAGAAGTTACGATCGGTGTATATCGTCTGACCATGAAATCCAATTCAGACAACTTCCGTCAGTCATCCATTCAGGGTGTCATGAAACGAATCAAAGCAAAAGGTGCAAATGTGATCATTTACGAACCAACCCTAGAAAACGGAAGTACATTCTTTGGTTCAAAAGTAGTAAACGACCTTGATGAATTCAAGGCACAAAGCAATGCGATCATCGCAAACCGTTACAGCGACAAATTAGATTCCGTGAAAGACAAAGTCTATACACGTGATCTGTTCCGTAGAGATTAATATAATCCTGATCATATACAAATACCGGGCATATGCTATGACAACCATATAGCATACGCCCGGTATTTTATTCTTCATTTGCCGGAATTAATTTCTTTAATACCTTGTACAATGTGTCCACATCAATCGGTTTCGGTAAATGTTTCTGCATACCGGCTTTCAACGATTCTTCTATGTCTTCGTCATATGTATTCGCCATCAGACCAATGATCGGTATCGTCTCTCCATCTTCTTTACCGGATATCCGGATACAACGTGTTGCTTCTCTTCCATCCATGTATGGCATATGAACATCCATCAATATTGCATCATATGTAAATGCCGGTTGAGAAATAAACTGTATAACCGCCTTCTTACCATTCTCTGCCGCATCCACTTCAAAGCCCACAACCTCTAATACTGCCCGCAAAGCGTCCTGAGCCATCTCACTGTCCTCTGCGATCAGAATCCGTTTTCCGGTAAAATTCCCCGCCTGAAGATTGGTTTTCTTCTTCACAGGCTTATTCTTTTCCGCTTCCTGCAGATCAAATGGAATGGTAAAGTATAACTGCGTTCCATTCTTGGTGACATCCACTCCGATCTCGCCTCCCATTAGCCGGATAATGTGACTTGCCAGTGAAAGACTGAAATATTGTTCATCAATCACTCCGTTATCTGCATTGTGAGAAAATCCAAATATACTTTCTTTCATTTTCTCATTCAGACCATTACCGGTATCTTCAATGATAAACCGCAAAAATACCCGCTTACCATCCACAGCAATCTGACGTGTCAATAACCGGATCTGTCCGGAGAGCGGTGTATACGAAATTGCATTCTTGATCAGTGCCGTCATCGCCTGCCGAAGTCGAATGGAATCCCCAATCAATTGTTGATACTGACACTGTGACTCCATATCAAACTGCACATTCTTCTTCTCAATCGTTTCGCGTACATCAATATCAATCTGATTCAGGAAGTTCTCTAACCGAAACGGTTGTTTCGAAATAGTAATACTCTCCTGATCTACTTTTACAGTCTCTAATAAGGAATCCATTACCTGCATCATATGATCTGCATAATCATCTATGTTCGACAAGCATTCTAATAATCTCTTCTTATCCTCATATACCTGTCTCGCCACACTGCACATACTGATAATACCACTCATCGGGGTTCTGATCTCATGTGAAATGTTAGCCAGCACCTGTCCCTGCAATTCTGCCGCAGACCGGGCTGCCATCAGAGAGTTCCGCAAATGTCTATCCTCCTCAATCTGGGTACTGCGCACCTGCTCAACATCCTGAAACAAAATATATACAACAACTTCTTTGTTGCTATTTTGTTCAAACAAAAGCTGTCCATTCATACAATGATAACTGCCTTCATGCGTCCGATAACGAAAATCTATCTCTTTCTTGGTAACACCATTCTCATATGCATCCTGTAAAAAATTAATATCAAAGCACTCTAAAAACTTCTGCTTATCATCTAAGTGTACTTTTGACAACCACTTTAACACAAAATCCATACTATATGAATATTTGTTATCTAATTGTTCCCTAAATAAATTATAAAAAGTATCCCGTCTGATCTCCACCGCAATCAGATCTTTGTAAATCTGCTGCAAAGCAAAAATGACTTTCTTGCCAATAACAGCTCTATGATCCATCTGTTGCTGTTCAATCTGTTGTTGTAGTGTAAGCAGGAACCCCATCTTATTATCCTTCAGTCGGATACGGGTTGCAGACATCCGAAACGAATTCTCTAGAAATGGCAGATATACTACGTTGTCCGTCATTTCACCCAATTGCAGATTCTGAACAATACAGTCTTTGCAAACCGTTTCCTCTCCCTTTAACACTTTGTAACAGCAATCACCATTCTTAATATGCGGGCACGCTTCCTTGGCATAATTGTTCATAAATTGAATCTTATATTCATCATCCACCATAAAGACCATTGTCTTCGTCATGGAACTTGCAAGCTTAAACAAACGCCAGTCGCTCTCTCCCATCACTTCCTTATAGAACTGACGAATCAACACTTCATTCATCAACTTCAACAGCACATGCAGTGACTTGGTATCTTCTTCCGACAAACTCTTTATGTGATTCCATCCAAGGACTATATAGCCAATGATATTCCCATGATTGGTCATCTGGTATTCCACTACCGCTTCATATCCACACTCCTTATACAGTGTTCTCTCTACAGCAGGTAATACCATAGTCGCCCTGGCAACATACATATCCTCTTCATCAAAATGATACCACTCTTCAATCAGACGAATGTAGGACTCAAAATCAATTGCACGTTCAACTTCGCCGCTCTCCCAGTCAAATACCACCTCTAATTGTCGGGCATCCTCTTCATAACGGATCACATACATGCTATCCATCTCTAATTCATTGATCATACGTTCCATCGTCCGTTCGATTCCCTTGGAAATGCTGGAACTATGTAATAAATCCTCAATCGCATCTGCCTCTAATAACCCCATACCATCTATCCCTTCATATATCATATAATGTAATTAATTCAACAAATACCACAATTCTCATACAGTTTTATTGTACCACAAAGCCAACTTCTTGGATATAGTAAATGGCAACTTCTTACACACCAGAATCTACAAATCTGTTTATTTTCATCTTCTTTTCTGTTTACTTTTACTAACTTTTATGTTTAGTATTGACTTCACTAAAGATATGAGTATAATAACACTTGTTGTGTTTAGTAAAAGTAAACTTTAAATTTATTATTATGTAAGGAAACGATATGAAAATTGGTAACAAAATCAAAACCCTTCGTATTTCCAAAAGTCTGACACAGGAAGAGCTTGCAGACAGGGCAGAACTATCCAAAGGTTTTATCTCGCAGTTAGAAAGAGACCTGACGTCTCCATCTATTGCAACCTTAACCGACATTCTGCAATGTTTAGGTACGAATCTGAAAGACTTTTTTAATGACGAAGAAGAAGAACAGATCGTCTTTCATAAAGAAGACTATTTTGAAAAAAAAGATGAAGATTTGGGCAATACCATTGAATGGATCATCCCAAATGCACAAAAAAATGAAATGGAACCGATCCGATTGACTTTAGATCCGGGTGGTTCTACATATCCGGATCTGCCACACGAAGGAGAAGAATTCGGATACGTCTTAAGCGGTTCTATCCAGATTCATATTGGCAACCGCACACACAAGGCAAAAAAAGGGGAGGCCTTTTATTTCACCCCTTCCAACAAGCATCATATAGAAGCCGGAAAGAATGGCGCAACTTTGATCTGGGTATCCAGCCCTCCAAGTTTTTAATGCTCCATGACCAATACATATATGATCACCTATACTTATTCTAAAGGAGGACTTGTTCCATGGCTAACAAATTAATCGACCTCGTAAACATCACAAAATCCTATGGTGACAATGTTGTTTTAGACGACCTTGATCTCTATATCCGTGAGAATGAATTTCTGACTCTATTAGGTCCTTCCGGATGTGGTAAAACAACTACCCTCCGTATCATTGGCGGATTTGAACAACCTGATAAAGGCAAAGTCATGTTTGACGGTAACGACATTACCCACCTTCCGCCAAACAAAAGACAGTTGAATACTGTATTTCAGAAATATGCTCTTTTCACGCATATGACAATTGCAGAAAATATTGCATTTGGTCTGAAATTAAAGAATAAAAGTAAGGCTTATATTGATGACAAGATCAAATATGCTTTAAAACTTGTTAATTTAGACGGATATGAAAACCGTAAACCGGATTCCTTGAGCGGTGGTCAGCAGCAGCGTATCGCCATTGCACGCGCAATCGTAAATGAACCGAAGATCTTATTACTGGATGAACCGCTTGGTGCTTTGGATTTGAAGTTACGTCAGGATATGCAATACGAATTGATTCGTTTAAAAAATGAGCTTGGGATTACTTTTATCTATGTCACCCACGATCAGGAAGAGGCTCTGACCATGAGTGATACGATCGTTGTTATGAATCAGGGATATATTCAGCAGATCGGAACACCGGAAGACATTTACAACGAACCGGAAAATGCCTTTGTTGCAGACTTTATCGGCGACAGCAATATTATTGATGCCACTATGATCGAGGATCGGCTTGTATCTTTCCTTGGTGCCAAATGGCAGTGCGTCGATGAAGGATTTGGTCAAAACAAACCGGTCGATGTCGTGATCCGTCCGGAGGATGTTGTGTTATGTAAACCAGAAGAAGGTACCATTTCCGGTGAGGTCACACACATTATCTTTAAGGGTGTTCATTATGAGATGGAAGTTATGGCCGGTGGTTTCGAATGGCTCGTACATTCTACTGTTATGCATCCGGTTGGTGAAAAAGTCGGCATCAGTGTTGACCCATTCAACATCCAGATCATGCACAAACCGGAATCCGAAGATGAGGAGGTTGCTTACGTTGAAGACTAAACATAGTAAATGGCTGGCTATGCCTTTCACCGTCTGGGGGATCATATTTATCCTGATTCCGCTATTCATGATCTTTTATTATGGACTCATTGATACCGACAAACGCTTTACACTTGCCAACATTACCGCCATTGCAGAGCCGGAACATTTAAAAGCCCTTGGATTGTCAATCGTGCTTTCACTGATTGCAACCGTCATCTGCTTAGTACTCGCTTATCCACTGGCAATGATCCTCTCAAGGCTTGGTGTGAATCAGAATAGTTTTATTGTATTGATCTTTATTCTTCCTATGTGGATGAATTTTCTTCTGCGTACATTGGCATGGCAGACTTTACTGGAAAAAACAGGTGTTATTAATTCCATTTTGAATTTTTTCCACCTTCCGTCGTTGAATATTATCAATACACCATATGCGATCGTGCTTGGTATGGTTTATAACTTTTTACCGTTCATGGTACTTCCTATTTATAACGCTCTGATCAAGTTAGATGCCGATGTCATCAACGCAGCAAGAGATCTGGGTGCAAACGGAGTACAGACATTCACGAAAGTAATATTCCCATTGACACTGCCCGGTGTCATCAGTGGAATCACCATGGTATTTATTCCTGCCCTCACCACCTTCGTTATCTCCAACTTATTAGGTGGAAGCAAGATCCTGTTGATCGGTAACGTAATTGAGCAGGAATTTACACAGGCAAGTAATTGGAACTTAGGAAGCGGACTTTCGCTTGTCATGATGATCTTTATCCTGATCAGTATGGCATCCTCCGCTATATTTGATAAAGACGGGGAAGGAGGAATGATGTAATGAAACGATTTATCGAACGTTTTTATGTTGCTATTATATTCATCTTTTTATATGCACCAATCGTAACATTAATCGTACTTTCCTTTAACAGCAGCCGTACACGGGCAAAATGGGGCGGCTTTACTACCAACTGGTACAGTGAACTGTTCAAAAATGATGCCATTATGCAGGCTCTTTATAATACGATCTTCATTGCAATCATCTCTTCTGTTGTTGCAACGATCATTGGAACCATTACCTGTATTGCGCTTAACAATATGAAAGCCCGCACACGGAATCTGTTACTCGGCATGAATAATATTCCTATGTTAAATGCAGATATTGTAACCGGCATCTCTTTGATGCTGCTCTTTATCAGCTTCGGATTCCGATTCGGTATGCAGACGATCCTGCTTGCACATATCACATTTAATATTCCATATGTTATATTAAATGTCATGCCCAAATTCAAACAATTGAACCCGAATACTTATGAGGCCGCCTTAGACCTTGGTGCCTCCCCGATCTACGCCTTTTTTAAAGTCATCTTTCCGGACATTCTTCCCGGAATCTTATCCGGATTTTTGATGGCATTTACAATGTCCTTAGATGATTTCATTATCACTCACTTTACAAAAGGCGCCGGTGTGGATACCCTTTCCACGAAGATCTATACCGAGGTTCGAAAAGGAATCAAGCCGGAAATGTACGCACTTTCCACGATCATATTCGTAACCGTATTTGTATTACTGTTAATTGTAAATGCTGCCCCTGCCAAGGAAAAACGACCAAAAAAACATGTCAGTTTCCTGCGCAAATATTCCAAACAATTTGCAGCGGCAGCCGTTGCCATCATTTTAGTTATTGGTTCTATCTTCCTGTTCCAAAACAAGAATAATGAACAGGTCATTGTCTATAACTGGGGTGAATATTTAGATCCGGAAGTGCTCAATATGTTTGAAGAAGAAACCGGCATCGAGGTTGTCTATGACGAATACGAAACAAACGAAACTATGTATCCAAAGGTTGCATCCAAAGCAGCCGAGTATGATGTTGTCTGCCCTTCTGATTATATGATACAGAAAATGATCGAGAATAACCTGTTAGCAGAGCTTAACTACGACAATATACCAAATGTAAAAAATATCGATCCGGACTACATCAACCAGTCAAAGGACTTTGATCCGGAAAATAAATACAGTATCCCTTACTGTGTCGGAACCGTTGGTATTCTGTATAACAAGACCATGGTGGACGAACCGGTAGACTCCTGGGATATTCTATGGAATGACAAGTACAAAGACAATATTCTGATGCAGGATTCTGTCCGGGATGCTTTCATGGTTGCATTGAAGAAGTTAGGTTACTCCATGAATTCAAGTGATCCAAAGGAATTAGAGGAAGCCAAACAGGCATTGATCGATCAGAAGCCTCTGACACAGGCTTACGTTGTCGATCAGGTGCGTGACAAGATGATCGGTAACGAAGCTGCGATTGGCGTCATCTATTCCGGAGAAGCAATCTATACCAAACGGGAAAATCCCGATCTTGAATATGTCATTCCAAAGGAAGGCACCAATG
>JBNMIW010000042.1:0-10776 GCA_050873485.1 Lachnospiraceae bacterium
ATAAAAATGTTATATTTTGCCTTCACAAGCTTCTCTAAAAATGCAGCCGCCTCCCTTGTAATAGAGCCCATCTTTATCAATCTGTGCATGGTAAAAAACTCTTTTGGAAATTTTCGAATTGTCATAACAGCGCCGTCCAACGCTATCGGTGGCAATACAACATTTACACGGGAGCCATCTTCTAAACGTGCATCTACGATTGGCACTGTTTCATTCACAATACGGTTACAACTGCTTACAATCTGTTGAATCACATTGCGAAGCCGTTCCTCCGATGTAAACTGTTCTGCAACCGAATAGATTCTTCCTCTCTTTTCTATAAAGATATGATCCTTTCCATTTACCATGATCTCCGATATGTCATCATCTTCCAGCAGTCCGGACAATACATCCAGCTTTCGAAATACATTAAATAATTCCTGTTTCATCTTCTGACGTTCCGATACCGACAGATAATATTCTCTGTCCGATTCCAAGATCTTTTTCTCTATGATCTCCTCCATTTGCTCATCTGTCAGATTTCCATATTGATTAAATTGAATATACAATTCTCTCTGTAATTGTTCTTTTTCTTCCTGTATTCTTTTGTCCAACCGTTCTCCTTTCCCTAACTTAACCCTTTGCGTTCCCGCAATATAATTTACACTCTCAACTCTCCAGAATACCGGACAATCCCGCCGGATCCCGCATATTCAAAAAATGAACCTTATCAAGCCATGCAGTCAGTCCATATGCACTGACAAGCTGTTCGAATTTCTCCTTTTTATGAATCGATACTGCTTCCTCTAAATATGGGACGATCACCTGATCAAACAATGTCAGGCATTGAATATCCTGTAATATTCCTGTTCCAATATCAAAAAATATTCCATGGTATCCCTTTTCCTTTTTCAATAGTTGCAGTAACCATTCCATATCTTCCGGCTTCACCGTCTTTGTATCAAATGGCGAAAACGGCGACTCCACAATACCGTTTGACTGACCGATCCATTCCGATAATTTATCTTCCTTCCTCTCTTTCACCAAATACAACCAGTCAATCTTCTCAGCATCACAAACAACTCCGTAGTCCTCCATTCCGATATACATCCATTTTTTCTCATCCTGACCCCGGATATAATCCAATATCATCTGCGTCTTTCCACACCTTCCAATCGGAGAATATACTGCGACCATTGGATGCTGTCGCACAAGATATAATCCATCGGCATATAAGATCCGGTTCATTTCCTTTGCAATCTGTACTCCGCTTTGATACCGGTTTATCGGATGAAATCGCTTCTTTTCCTGTGGTCCTTCCGTCAACCATATATAGCAGATCCTGTTATGTTCCTCTGCCATCCGCATAAGCAGCCCCTCATCCGTAGACATGATCACTTCCGGATGATGTTGTTGTACAAACTCAGACAGCTTTTCTTTTTGGGTAAACGCACTGCATTGAATGGTTCCTTTATTAATCCGGTTCAGATATGCAGCCAGTCTTCCGACATATTCCATTTCCTCATCTAAAATGCCAATCCGAAGCACCTTATCACCTCCTGTCCCAGACATAGAGCAACACTCCCCGTAACCGGAATAGCCAACGCAATCTCCTCCCCTTTTACATACACCGGTTTCTTGTTGAGCCAACGCACGATCATTCTTAACAGGATATAGACCGCTGCCAACACAAACGAATATATGATAATATCAAATGCTTTCTCCGGATATAAGATTGCCAGCATGAACAGTAATTTAATATCACCTGCTCCTAATCCTTTCATAAGATACAACAGGTACAATCCAATCCAGACCAAACCGATATGTTGTAACATTTCTACAATGACCTTTTGTTCATTGGCACATATTACCCCAACTATTCCTGCTGCCATTCCGATACCGATTACTCTGTTCTCTATTTTTTTCTCTTTGATGTCGGTGTACACAACTCTCGCGAGCAGAATGCCGGTTATAATATAACGTATCTTCTGTATCGTTTTTATCACCTCCGTTTCATATTTTTTGCAATTATATACTGCTATTTTTTGCTTGTCTATAATTATGACCAAAAGTACCGAATTTCGTAATTTCACCCCATTTTTGTACATATTTATGTACAAAAAAGTCATAATTTCATTACCTAAAAAACAAATTTATGACCAAAAATACATAATTATGTATTTTTAGTCAAAATTATGTATTTTTTGTACATAAAAAAACGGTGAACATATTCGCATCCTCATGCGATATATTCACCGTTTCGTTTTATCATTTTTCTGTTTTATATGTTCTCACACATATGTTTCAGATATTACTCTTTATCCACATATTTGTTAAGTGTCTCTACTACGTCATTCAGATTATATGGTTTGGCAATGTAATCATCCAACTTCGCCTCTAAGATACGCTCTTTGTCTCCAAACATTGCTCTCGCTGTAACAGCAATGATCGGCAGACGTTTACGATTCTCTCTCAACTCAATTGCACGGATCTCCTGTGTTGCCGCAAGTCCATCCATAACCGGCATCTGCACATCAAATAAAGCTGCCTGATATTCTTTTTGTTTAAACAATTCTACTGCCTTTTCACCATTTTCTGCGATATCATAGGAATATCCGGCCATTCCAAGTAATTTACCGATTACCTGCTGATTTACCGGTTCATCCTCTGCAACCAGGATTCTTGCTCTGGAATGTCCTGCAAGAGAGAATACTGCCGGTTCTTCTTCCTTCGTAGCAGCACTTTCCTCGACTTCCGCATCCGCTGCCTTGATCAGCTTCAAAGGTACTTCCACAATAAATGTAGAACCCAATCCTTCCTTACTCTGTACAGTGATATTACCACCCATTAACTCAACGATCTGTTTTGTGATAACAAGACCTAAGCCGGAACCACCGTATTTACGGGTATCGGAAGAATCCACCTGTGAAAATCGAATAAACAGTTTGTTCTTATCTTCATCAGAAATACCAATTCCGGAATCGGCAACTGCAATACGCAATTTGACCTTATCCATGGAATCATCCAGACACGCAACTTTGACACGAACACCGCCTTCATTTGTAAACTTGATCGCATTTGAAAGCATACAGTTCAATACCTGCTGGATTCGCTGTCCATCTCCTCGTACTAACTTCGGAATATTGCCTCCAAATGTACAATCCAGACCAAGTCCCTTACCATTTGCAATCGGAATCTGTGCAGCAACCGTTTCTTCAATAATTGCCTTAATATCAAAATTCTCTTCACGTAAGTTATATTTACCTGCTTCTAATTTGGAAATATCCAGAATATCATTGATCAGACGAAGCAATGTATCGGCACAATTCTTAGCTGTAGTCAAATTGTCACGATAATCCGCCTGAAGATCTTCTGCCATCAAAGTAAGCTGCAGCATACCGAGAATTCCGTTAATTGGTGTACGGATCTCATGTGACATGTTAGCAAGGAATTCTGACTGTGTCTTATATGCGGCATTGGCATCCTTGATCGCCTTGGACAGCTTGTTCTCTGTCTCCTTCTGCTCTGTAATATCAATGACTACCATATTAATATAGTCTGCCTCAGACTTATACATAACAATATTGAATACCTTATTCAGACGTTCCATTGTAATCTCAACCGCTAACAATTCGCCCTGTTTGGTACCGGAATTATTATAAGCCTCAAACCATGCATTAATATCCTGTAATACTTCTACCCGGCTTTCGGAGATCACTTTGTTATAATAATCCGAAATATCCAGATCAAACAATCTCCCAAATGTCTCATTTGCATCACTGATACGGTATCCCATATTACGTCCGGACTGTGGATCTCTTAGGATCTGCGCCTGTGCAAATCCAACCGGCAGATTTAAGAATAATTTCTTATACTTATCACTCTTTACCTCCGACTGTCTTTCCTCATCCTGCATAAATTTAAGCATTACCGCAGCAATACCAATTGTTAATACGATTACGATAATTGCCAATACCACAACCGTATTTCTGGCATCCGATGCTCCCATTTTTTTCAGTATAACCGATGTTCCTGCTACGACTGCAATGATCAGAATGCCTACCAGCAGAAAATATGCTGCCTTTAACCTTGATAACCCTTTACTCTTCTCCATTAAACGTTACCCCCGTTTCTTTATTATTACAGACCTTGGTCTGTCAGGTTCTTATCTACTCTGTTACTTCTTTTTCTATATGAAATGATTGTTCATCCGGATCCTGCTCCTTTCTGACAAACGTATTCTTCCTCATGCTCTGCTCCATCTTATATAGAAACCAGAATGCCACAATACCAAGCAGTGTCGCAATCCATCCACGAAGCATTCCCGGACAATGATACACCATCTTAATCTCATAATCACCTGCCGGTAATTCTGTTCCCAAAAAGCCTTCCAACACTACCATGCTATCCATCTTCTTACCATTTGCATAAATGGTCCATCCATCATCATACGGAACAGATGTCATAAAGACTCCATCCTTCTTTACAGAAATGGTACCCTCTATTCTTGTGTCCTTATAATTCGTAACATTCAGTACCTGCTGTGAGATAATATCATGAAACTGCTGATATTGCTCCGGCAGGAATTCCATCGGATAACAATACAGTGATCCACTCATGTCCTCTCCATCATTCAGTATAAACTGAATATCCACTGTCTGACCTGCTTTCACATTTCCGACATGGAAGATCTGTCCCTGATATCGGTCAAATGCAACTTCATTTCCATCTATCAATAAGGCGATCTTGTGTACATTACTTCCACGACAATTCACATACAGATCCATATCTCTTGGCATCGTGTAGATCATATCTGCCCTTGCACTGGCGTTCGCCTTTGAGTAATTGACATTATATCCATCCTGTGCTTCTTCTACATTGACATTCGTACCATATGTCTGCAATTGCAGATCATCATAAATGGATACAAAGATCGGTTCAATTCCCGTCAACGCTCCGCACAATTCATTCTGCACTGTAAACGGTCCATTGTCTTCGGTATCAAAATCAAGGATCTCTTTGTTGACCATATAACCAAACGGTAATGCATCCTCATTCTTGTAAACCGTGATCTTGCCTTCTTTATCATAGGAATCCATATCCAGATTCACAAAATCACCCTCACGGGTATAGACATATTTGACACCCAGCAGTGCATTCGTAACCGGCGTTGCCCCGTAATACAAATATTCATTGGCTCCGGTATAGAATCCAAGTTTGCCCATAATCTCAACCAGTTCTCCACGAACAGTCGAGCCAAAGATTCCAACACTCTTCAAATTATACCAGGTTGCCTCGTCTACCGGCAGCGGTTCCAGAATATCGGATCGGTATAATCCTGTATCCTTCGCTTCTACTCTCTGCTTTAATGTCTCAAATGTATCGGTATCGCCGTAATAATATTCCGGTTCAGAACTTCCCACCTGTCCGAATCCAAACAATCCGTTTGCCGCCATCTCAACAATGGCAACAAATACAAGAAGATACTCGAACACGATCCTCTTTCCCGGTATCTTTACATATAAAGAAAATAATACCACATATACCGTAAGTAAAATTGCAGTCCATATATACGTTCTATTCGCATATGTAACTTCTGCATTATAATAACAGAATATCACAAATACCATACTAAGTGCATAGCCGATGACAACCATATATAAGCGGATCTGCTTTCTTTTTAAATATACCTCATATGCCATGATCAGCAATAAAAAGATATATAAAAATACGAAACGATTAGGGATTCCATATTGATTATGGAAACCATGCCAGATATAATTCAACAATTCATTATTGCAACTTATAATAAGGAAACATAACAACAATCCGTATTTTACCTTCTTCTCTAAGGAGATCTTCCTCATGCAGAAGAACATAAATGCTAACAGGATCGTAAAGATTCCACAGTATAGGTTCGTTCCGGCATCTCCTACCTGATTCGTCATAACTTCCGAACAAAACAGATGTGAACGAAGTGTATCTGCAAAAGATCCGTAAAATGTCCATTCCGGCAACTCAAAATCAGCCGAAGCCGTTGTCATAATTCCCATATACGCCGGTATCAAAACTGCTGCTGCCATCAATGCCGCAATGATCGATGCGATTGCAAACCGGATTCCTTTTACAAAGAAATCCCTTATGCTGCGAAAACGTAATGTGAAGAACCATAATACCAAAAAGAAACAGATCATAAAACTGATGTAATAATTACATACAAAGCTATATACCAATGCCAGAATATACATTCTGCTGTCCTTTTTGGTAAACATCTTCTCCATTCCCAGAATAATGATTGGGAAAATGAAGATACAATCCAACCACATCAGATTCCAATAATAACCAACTACATAACTGCTGAATGCATAAAATAGTGAAAATGCAATAATTCCCGGATTCTTAACGGGTTTCTTGCCTACATGCATCAGAAAGTATGCAAAACAAAGTGCTGCCATAATGATCTTAGCGGATATAATCAGATTCAACGCCATTGGCAAATGTGACTTTGCAAATAATAATATGATCAGATTAAACGGACTTGACAGATAATACGACCACAGTGAGATAAAATTATTACCAAGTCCCACATCCATTGTATACTGCAAACTGTCCAAACTCTTCAGCTTCTCCTGATAATCTGAAAAGAACGGAAGATACTGATGTACCCCATCTACTACCACTAATGATTTACCACCAAACGGTCCAATCTCACCAATGATCCATGCTCCAAGCATCATAATGAATGCAATAGCAAATGTTACCACATACACATACTTGTCTTTTACAAAATTCCATATTTTATTCTTCATGATTTCAATCCATTCCTATATTCTAATACTTTCTACATAAGAACCTTTCCCGATTCCCCTATCTGTTGTCCATCATAGAAAGCACTCTGTCATATTGTAATGAACCCCCAAACAGATCCAATGCACTTCCAATCGTCACATTCAATCTTCCTTTACCAAGTGTACGGATCGTCTCAATATCCTCATAAGATCCGACACCACCTGCATAGGTGATTGGAATATTTGCTTCTTCAGAAAGCATGGCAACCAATTCTTCTTCTACGCCGTTTGCCTTACCTTCCACGTCTACTGCGTGAATTAAAAATTCATCGGCATATTCCTGCAATCTCTCTATTGTTTCCCTGCAAACTACTTCTTCCGTGAACTTCTGCCACCGATCCGTAACAATATAATATCTTCCTTCTCTCTTCCGGCAGCTTAGATCCAACACCAAATGTTCCCTTCCTACGGTATCATACAATAATTGTAACCGTTCATAATCAACTTTTCCATCTTTGAATACATAAGATGTTACAATCACGTGACTCGCACCCATATTCAAAAATCCCTGTGCATTCTCTGCGGTAATTCCTCCACCGATCTGCAAACCACCCGGATACATCGCAAGCGCTCTTCTTGCCTGCTCCACATCCGCTTCATAGTATTCGGTTCCTGCCTTGTTAAGCAAGATGATATGTCCTCCGCGTATTCCGGTATTCCGATATAATTCTGCATAAAATGCGGCATCCTGTGTTGCTACAAAATTCTCCTTGGCCTGATTGCCGGCATCTAATAAAGAGCCTCCCACAATCTGCTTTACCTGTCCGTTGTGTATATCAATACATGGTCGAAACTGCATGTTGTTCTCCATTCTCTTTCACTACCGATAATTAATAATAATTGTACCATATTTTAATAGGAATTACAACAAATGCACATCTTCGTCTAATATTTTCCGAGCACCTCAAGAAGTCTATCCATCGTGATCGGTTTTGATATATGATCATTCATACCGACCTCTTTGCACTTTTGAATATCATCCGCGAATGCATTCGCCGTAACCGCAATAATCGGTATGTTTGCTGCATCCGCTCTGTCTGATTCACGAATCAATTTCACCGCTTCATATCCATCCATAACCGGCATCATCAGATCCATGAGAATTACCTGATATGTTCCCGGGGCAGAAGCATTGAATACATCTACAGCCTCCTGCCCGTTTTGCACAACATCTACAATTGCTCCTCCGTCTTCCAACATAGACTTTGCAATTTCTGCATTGAGATCATTGTCTTCTGCAAGCAGAATATGCATACCGGATATATCTTTTTTATTACTTATATCTTTTTCATTCAAACAATCTTTTTCTTCCGCAATCAGAAATGGTATCTCAACATAAAATGTACTTCCAACATTCACTTCACTCTCAACAGATATCGTTCCACCCATTCGCTCAATTAATTTCTTCACGATGGACATACCAAGTCCGGTACCCTGATAGCTGGATCTTGCACCATTATTTTCCTGTGTAAATGGTTCAAAAATATGTTGCAGATACTCTTTGCCAATCCCTATTCCGGTATCTGATATTGTTGCACAATATGTAACAATCCGTTGATCATTATTGATCATCTTAACGTGACAATCAATCTGCCCACCCGGTTTATTGTATTTGATCGCATTTCCTAAAATATTCAAAAATACTCTTCTGACATATAATGGATTACCGTATACATAAGGATACTGAAACTGTGCATCACAACCGGAAGCATTTACCGTTATTTCCTTCTCTGTTGCTTCTATTGTAATGATCGTAATAATATCCTCTGTCAGTTCTTTGATATTAAATGCTTCCTGTTCGATAACAACATCCGCATCTTCTAACCGGCTCATTTCCAGCACATCATTAATCAGACTAAGCAGGTGATTGGCAGCTACTTTTGCCTTGGCACGATTGTTCTTCAACAGTTCAATATCCTCACTATGTCTGTCATTCATTTCAATCATACCGATAATGCCATTCAAAGGTGTCCGGATATCATGTGACATACGCGATAGGAACTCTGACTTAGCTGCATTGGCACGCTGTGCTTCCTGCATTGCCTTTTCCATCATACGCATCTGTTCCCGTTCCCGCTGCACCTGTTCTTCTACATTACGAAGACCTACTACGGCACAGTGTCCCTTCTCCTCGTCATTAATTGCCACTACATTGATCTCTACACAGAATATATTGTTTTCATAATCACAATTAAAACGCATGGTATAAAAGTCACTGTTTTGTAAATGCTCCATAAGCGCTTCTCTATTCATATTCGAATAAAACATATCGCGATCTTCCGGAACTACAATATGCTCTGTATAAAATTGAATTGCTGCATCAAAACTATCAAAAATATGATGATCCGATCTTAGGAACAGCTCCTCATAACCTGCCTCTAATTTTCTAAGCTGTACTGTATTATGATCTAAATCCACATATAACACAGACATATAGTATTCACCAAGCATCTGTGCCATTGACTGGTTCAGTAGAATCTCCTGTTGTGCTTTTTCCAAATCTGCGAGTGCTATCTTTAATTTTTCATTTTCATCCTGTGCACCAATACTCATTTTTAACTTGTTCATTTGTAACGCAAACAAGAAGAAAATCGTACTGTATACAATTGATACTCTTCCAACACTTCTCACCTGAAATGCCGCTTCTAATATCATAGCCAGAGATACATAAGCAATGATCAGAATCATAACCCTGCTCTCTAACTTCTTATCTAATATATGATCCTTTACCACATAATACATCAGGATCAACAAATATATTGTACTGACGATCTGAGAAATATAGCCAACAGGTCCACGATGAAATTGATTGTTTCCATCATATGAGAAACAGATATCCGTAAAAAATGCAGTACATGTACATACAATTACTGCAATCTCCGGAATAAGAAAAAGAATATCTCTTATCCGGTTTTTATGTGAATTCTCAATTGCTTTATAGAATAAAAATGGCAAAAACGGGCGAATCGAATATCCCAACACTGACAAAAAGATTCGCAGATTTGTCGGATGATCCCATGTAGCTGTATATAATTCTGCATTATAGGCAATTAATTCCATCAGTTCTAACAGCCATATCAGGTAAAAAATGCTCTTTTCTCTTCCGGTGATCGTATCATTCCTGACAAGAACCAACATTAAAAATATCAGTCCTATCAGTGGTGCAAAATTATTCGTTATAATTGTATTAATAGACATATTCCGCCTCTTTTCTCTTCCCCTAACTGTATTCCATGTTTGCTTCTCTGTGTTATATATAATATTCAGATTATTGTATCATAATTTAAGTTAACACTCAATGTTCAATAACTATTTCTTGCAATCCCTTTTCACTCTGATATAATGAAATCTATAAAAAATAATTTCTTTTTTAATACCGTAACAAACTGACAAGGAGATACTTTATGCAGATTACTATTTGTGATGATCAGGAAAGAGATCGTGCACGAATTACTGATATATTGAAAAATATCGCTACAGAATTGCAGGAAAACTTTACCATATTGGAATTTGACAATTCATCTGCTTTATTGGATTCTTTTAAACAATCCATACCGGATACCATTTTATTGGATATTGATATGCCGGATGGGGATGGTATTACCATTGCAAATACAATAGGAACACAATATCCCTATCTTCCAATTTTATTTGTCACGAATCATGACAACATGGTATTTGAAGCAATCAAATGCAGTCCTTTTCGTTTTATCCGCAAATCTCTCTTGCAGGAAGAACTGTCGGAAGCAATGGTATCCCTCAGTAAAAAATTTGCAAAAGAAACAATATTATTTGATATCAAAACCGGTTCCTTTACTACAACCTGCCAGCTTTCTGATATTATTTACATAGAGAGCAACCGGCATTACCTTGATATTCATACAACGAAAGATACTTATCACACTCGCGGCAAAATTGCCGATTATGACAAACGCCTGATGGAATATGG
>JBNMIW010000043.1:0-10710 GCA_050873485.1 Lachnospiraceae bacterium
CAAGAATAACGGTGCCGGCAAATATATTATTCTATATCGGGATCAGAAAGTGCCGGCAGGTTATGAGGATTATATTCCAATTCGAAGTGAGGATTCGAGAAATTATTTTATCATTCGATTAGAATCATATGGAGAAAATGACTATGGTAAGGCAAATGCAATACAGGATCAATTTGTAATGCGGGCATTGTACCCGGAACGGATCGTGGAGCGGGAGCCGTTGCCGGACGGATATAACGGACAATCTTATTTTATGACACAGATGAAACCGGCGGAATTTATCCGGCGTTTGCAGGGAACGATTGCAGATACACGACATGATGAGACAATGCTTACTTATATGAGACAATTGAAACTATTAGATTCGGCGTTTTCTTATGAAGAGTTACCGGAACATTTGCAAAAAGAGATTGCGTCCGGTTTTGAAGATGGATTGCAGGCAATATTACAGTATTCCGGAACGGAAGGGTATGAATCGAATGGCTGGCATGCATATATAGATTCTGTGGGTGAGTATGGAAAGAAGTACCGATACCGGGCATATATTAATTATTTTGCTGTTATGCCGAATCTGTATACCGATACGATCTATCCGAATTTAGAAACGGATTCTAATGGAAATGCATTAGACAGTCATAAGACATATCATCTGCATTTTAAAAAGGGTGGACTGCCACAGGCAAAATATTTCTGGTCGATCATTTTATATGGAAAGCCAAGTGAGCAGTTAGTGATCAATCCATATAAAAAGTATCTGATCAACAGTCACGGAATTGATGAGTTTTATTTTAATGAAGATGGATCATTGGATGTTGTGATCGGACCGGATAAGCCACAGGAGGAACGTTATTTTGCAAATTGGATTCCTTCTCCAACGGAAGAAGATTCCTTTACATTGTTGATGCGGATATATGGGCCGTCCAAAGAAATATTAGAAAAGAAATGGGAATTTCCAACGGTATTACCGGTGGAATAAAAGAAAAGGAGTGAATGAAAATGAGAGCAAATAAGAAAAAATTATTAGGTGTAGTGTTATTATCAGCAATTATGGCAACAGGAATTGTAGGATGCGGTAAAACAGATACGAAGTCATCTAGTGCAACGGAGGGAACAAGTGAAACGGTGAGTGAACAGCAGGAAAAAGTCATTCGTGTAGGTGGACCGGGTTCTGAGGTTTCGTCTTTGAATATGGAATTGATGAATGTAGCATATCGACAGGGATATTTGGAAGATGAATTGAAAAAAGCGGGATATCAACTTGATTTCACATTTTTTGCGGGTGCGGGACCGGCTTTAAATGAAGCGTTAGTAGCAGATGAGATAGATGTTGCAACATATGGGGATCTTCCTGCATTTGTAGGAAAGAGTAATGGTGTGGATACAACTGTAATCGCTTCTGTAAATGCAGATTTGCAGTATGGAATTGTGGTGGCAGATGATAAGATTCAGGATGCGAAAGATCTGGAGGGCAAGAATGTAATTGTTCCAGAAGGAACGTCAATTCAGTATTTTTGGGAAAATTATACAGCAGAAAAGGGGATTGATACAAGTAAGGTGAACGTGATCAATGCGGTGGAAGATGCGGCATCGTTATTGATGACAGGGGATGCGGATGCAGTTGTTTCAACAGCATATGGAATTCAATCCTATGTTTATATGGGAGTTGGTCGGATCTTAGATACAGGAGCAGGTCTGGAAAATGCACACTCTACCTATATTACAGTTGCAAAGAGTTCTTATCTGAAAGAAAATCCGGATGCCGCAGTTGCGATCAACAAGGCGTTGATTGATGCATATCAGGCAATTACAAAGGATGCCAATGTTTTGTATGAATCAAGTGCAGGTGATAATCTGCCGGCAACAGAGTGGGAAAAGGTGTATGCCTATGATACGTCATTTTCTTATCTGAATCCGGAGATCACAACTTCTGAAAAAGATTATTGGAAAACATTTAATCAATGGTTGTATGAACACAAATTAATTAAGGAAAGTATTGATTTAGATTCCTTCATTGATACATCGTATTATGAAAAAGCAATTGCAGAATAAGGAAGGAGAATGAACATGAGCAGAGATAAAGTTGAAACATTATATCAGGCATATATTTATGCGATTCCAATTGTTATGTATCATTTGCAGAGAGTGTCCTCCACGAACACAGTCAAGGCAAATGCAAAGAAAGCACCTGTTAATCAGTATATACATGCAGATGGTTTGGCAGATCCTACTTCAAAGTATATTGTGATGTTAAATATGGATACCGTATATTCACATATCTATTTTGATCTTCGAAAGGAACCGATCTATGTTAAAAAACCGGCATCCGACCGGTATAATTCACTTGAATTGATTGATGCGTATGGAGATTATATTGATATTTTAGGAACCGGATTTATTGGTGGAAATGACGAGACAGACGCCGTATTGGTTGGACCGGATTATCAAGGAGAGCTGCCTGGGGATATTCATATTATTCATTCACCAACGAGTGATCTTTGGGGATTTATCCGTATCTTATCTAAGACAAATAACAATGAAGATTATCAAAATATTAAAAAAATTCAAGATGGATATGAGGTGCGACCACTGTCGGAAAGATACAAAACGTATATACAGCCGGATGGAAGTTACAATTCCAAATATGACTTTGTTCCTTTTGAAAAATTGAATCAGCTTACAACAGAAGAGGTATTTCAGATATTTAATCAGATGCTTCCGGGCAATCCGGGTAAATATTATGATACGGAACTGTTGACAAGTGTTGAGGAGTATGGAATTGGTATTGGAAAAGAGTTTCGCTTGAACAATCTTCCGGAAGAGATCCGACACGAAGTGGCACAATTTCATGAACGGATGGTTAATGAATTTGACAATAGCCGTTATGGATATATGATCGGAGACTGGATGCTTTCTTCTCATAATATTGCTGATTTTAAAAAGGACTATATATTCAGAGCACATATTGCGTGGGGAGGAGTTGGAGCTAACCCGATACAAATGGCCATTTATCCAAGTCATTTATTGGAAACGGGAGACGATGTGGTTGTTCATTTCTATGATAAGCCGGCAGTACGGACAGAAGATGGTGGATTCTGGTCGATATCCATATATGGATTAGATAAGTTTATTATATCGAATGAGATTGGAAGATTTGGATTAAATGATCGTAGTGATTTGGTATATAATGAAGATGGTTCTTTTGATATTTTGATACAGAAGGAAAGACCGGAAGGAAAAATGGTAAATAACTGGCTTCCCAATGTGGGAAAACCATCGCTGATCGTGTTACGGTTTTATCTGCCAACGGAACAATTGTTGAAAGACGAATGGAAATATCCGGAGATTCGAGTAAAGGATGGAAGGTAGATAACCTATGAACAATCTGTGAAATAACATCATATCTCCATTGACAAGAAATGTGTGGTTATATATAATCAACCTATTGAATTTATAGGTTGCATGGGGGAGGGCTATCGTATATACGGTAGCTTTTTTCCTGTGTAGGGGGATTTTCACTCCTACTCGATTATATAATCGGGCAGGAGACAGCCGGCTCGATTGCAGTGAGCAATTATACAGAAAAGCAGTTGGAAAGGATTTGTAATATGGAACAGGCAAAAATATACATTAAAGGAATGACATGTAGAAATTGTGAGACAAGAATTGCAAATATGTTAAAAGGATGCAAAGGAATTACCAAAGTATCGGTAAAGGTCAGTTATGAAGACAGTACAGCGGAATTTTCTTATAATCCGAAGCAGATTACACTGGATACGATCATGGAACAGATAGAAGATTTAGGCTATGAGGCGCTTTCTGTCGGACAGCAGCGGAAAGAATTGATACTTCAGGCAGTTAGAGAAGTGTTGATCATTGCAATCATATTTATCCTGTTGCAGCATTTCGGGGTACTGAATCGGCTGGCTCCGGGATCATTGGCTGAAACAGGAATGGGATATGGGATGCTGTTTGTGATCGGTCTGATCACTTCGGTACACTGTATTGCAATGTGCGGCGGAATTAATCTGTCACAGACACTACAGCAAAAAGCAGAGAAACATGCAGGGAAAGAGATGTTTGGAAATGCACTTGCTTATAATGCAGGACGGGTGGTGTCTTATACATTGATCGGTGGAGTGTTAGGAGCAGTGGGAAGTTTGGCAGGGATTGGAGACAGTTTGCAGACATCTGCATCAATTCAGGGAATTGTGAAGATTGCAGCGGGACTGATCATGGTAATTATGGGAATTAACATGTTAGGATTTATTCCGGGATTGCGAAGATTCGGTATACATATTCCTGCACGGAAGAAAAAACGGACATCTAAGAATAGAAAAAGAACACCGTTTGTAGTAGGTCTTTGTAATGGATTTATGCCATGTGGGCCTTTACAGTCGATGCAGATTGTTGCACTGGCTTCCGGTGGATTTGTGTCCGGAGCATTTTCCATGTTTTGTTTTAGTCTTGGCACAATACCACTTATGTTAGGTTTTGGGTCGGTAGTGTCTGCATTGGGACAGAAGTTCACCAGACAGGTAATGAAGATAGGAGCGATTCTGGTGGTGGTAATGGGACTTGCAATGGTATCACAGGGAAATGCATTATCCGGTGTGGGACGTCAGCTTGCAGGTACGGTGTCTGAAAATGGAACCGAAGAGGATACAGCAACACAGGATGTTACGATGATTCAATCAGAAAAGGATGCAACAACACAGGCTGAGACAACACAGGAGGATGAAAATGTTCAGTATATTACAAGCACATTAGAGGCAGGTTCCTATCCGGATATAACGGTGAAAGCTGGAATCCCGGTTGTCTGGACGATCGAGGCACCGGCGGGTACGGTAAATGGCTGTAATTATAAAATGTTGCTACAGGATTTTGGAGAAGAGGTTACGTTAGATGAAGGAGAAAATGTAGTAGAGTTCACACCAACAAAGACGGGCACCTATTCCTACTACTGCTGGATGGGAATGATTCAGGGAAATATTTATGTGGAAGACTGATAAACCGATTGCGGAAAGCGTGTGATACAGTATATAATATACGAGCACAAGCGAAAAGAAATGATGAGAGAGTGGGAGAATATCGGTATATGAAACACAAGATGGGACAGCAGGCATGGAGAACGGCATTTATCAAGTCTATTCCGATTTTATGCAGCTATTTGTTTGTGGGAATGGCATACGGAATGACGATGGAAAATGCAGGCTTTCATTGGTATTATTCATTATTGATCAGTATAACCGTGTATACAGGAGCATTTCAATTTGTTCTGATCACACTGTTAAGCAGCGGAGCATCGATCCTTACCATTGCACTTACAGCACTTTTGATGAATAGCAGGCAAAGCTTCTATGCACTTACTTTTTTAGATGAATTTAAGAAAATGGGGAAGAAACAATTATATATGATCCATACAATGACGGACGAGACGTATGCAGTCAATTGTTCTCTGGATGAGAAAGAGACAGACCGGCATGAGGTGATGTTTGGCGTAGCAATGCTTAGCAAGAGTTACTGGGTGATTGCGGCGACAATTGGCGGAATGCTTGGTCAATTGATCCCGTTTGATCTTACGGGAATTGATTTCTGTATGACGGCGTTGTTTGTGATCATATTTGTAGATCAATGGGAGCAGGCGACAAGTCATGTTCCGGCAATTGTTGGGTTACTTACTTCGACAGTCTGTCTGGTAGTAGTGGGTGCACAATATTTTCTGCTGCCATCCCTTATTCTGGCATCCGGAATATTGATCATCTGGAATCGGAAGCAGGAGGTGGATTAGCATGAAGACAGAATATATATTGATCGCGGTGGCGGTTTCGGCAGTGATCACGTTTGGACTTCGCGCATTTCCATTTGTTCTGTTTCGCGGGGACAGAGAGATGCCGAAAGCAATCGTAAAGCTGGGAAAAGTGTTACCGGCAACGATCATGGCGGTACTGATCGTGTACTGTGTCAAAGATTCGTTAGAGAATATGATTGGAATTGGAATTCCGAAAGTGATTGCGGTACTTACGGTTGCCGGCAGTTATAAATGGAAACACAATACATTTGTGAGTATAGCAGTGGGAACACTGGTTTATATGATATTGTTGCGGATATTTTCATAAGTTTTGGGTAAAGAAGATATTTCAATGAGACAAGTGTATAAATGAAATCAATACTTGCGAGGAGAGTAATATGTTACAGCATGTAGAACATGGATTTGGTCCGGTATATGATAAAGAATCCAGAATATTGATTTTGGGGAGTTTTCCGTCGGTGAAGTCGAGAGAGCAGGCATTTTATTATGGACATCCGCAGAACCGTTTCTGGAAGGTATTAGCGGCATTGACAGATACGGAGGTTCCCCAGACGGTAGAAGAGAAGAAAGAGTGGCTGCATTTACACCATATTGCAGTGTATGATGTGATTGAGGCATGTGACATTGAAGGTTCCAGTGACAGCAGCATACGCAACGTAACACCTGCGGATATCTGTACGATCATTGAGGAGTCCAAGGTAAGCCATATTTTTACGAATGGTAAATTAGCAGGAAAATTATATCGTCGGTATCAGGCAAAGATGTGTGATCTGCCGATGACGGAACTGCCTTCGACAAGTCCTGCAAATGCTGTGTATACGATAGATAAACTGGTTTGTGCATGGAAGAAACTGCAACAGTATTTATAAAGTGGTGAATAATATGAGAAGACCCGGAACGGAGTAAATAATTCTGCCGGGTCTTTTTTTGGTATTGACATTTTAACTTAAAGTGATATCATAATGATATCAAATGGAAATGCGTTACGATGCATTTGATGAAGGAGGTTTTTGAAATGGAAGAGAAGATTTATACAGGAAAGAAGAATGGTATGGCAGCATTGCTGGTGAGCTTGATATTGTACGCAGTAGCAATTGCAGGAATAATCATTACGGCAATCAGCTATGACCGGATACATATTGCACTGGTACTTGTGCTCATGGTACTATGTATCGTCTATGCAGCAGTAGGATGGATTCCTTTCTTAGGACTTAAAGTGTTAAAACCACAGGAAGCATTGGTACTTACGTTGTTTGGTAATTATGTAGGCACAATCCGGGAAGCTGGATTTTACTTTGTGAATCCATTCTGTACGGCAGTGAATCCGGCAGCAGCAACGAAGTTAGCACAGAGTGGAGACACTGTTTCAAATAATGGAGCGGCCGTTAATATCTCTGCGGATGGAGCATCTGTTTCATTTGAAGGAATTGGCAAGAAGATCTCGTTGAAAGCAATGACACTGAATAACGGAAGACAGAAGATCAATGATTGCCTTGGTAATCCGGTTGAGATCGGAATTGCGGTTATCTGGAAAGTGACCGATACGGCAAAGGCAGTATTTAACGTAGATAATTACAAGGAATATCTGTCCCTACAGTGTGACAGTGCACTTCGTAATATTGTCCGCATTTATCCATATGATGTGGCGGCAAATGTAGATACAACAGGGGATGGTCAGGCAGATGAAGGAAGCCTGCGTGGTTCCGCAGAGATCGTGGCAGCCAGAATCCGGGAGGAGATCCAGAGTAAGGTAAATGATGCCGGTCTTGAGATCGTAGAGGCACGAATCACATATCTTGCATATGCACCGGAGATTGCATCCGTTATGTTACAGCGTCAGCAGGCATCTGCTATTATTGATGCGCGTAAGATGATCGTAGATGGTGCAGTTGGTATGGTGGAAATGGCATTAGAGCAGTTAAGTGAGAAACAGGTAGTAGATTTAGATGAAGAACGGAAAGCAGCCATGGTATCAAATCTGTTAGTAGTTTTGTGCGGCAACCATGATGCACAGCCGATTGTCAATTCAGGAAGCCTTTATTAATGGCAGCGAAGAAGCAGATTCCACTTCGGTTGTCGGAGAAGTTGTATGCCGATATTGCCGCATGGGCAGAAGATGACTTCCGTTCCGTGAACGGGCAGATCGAATATCTGCTGACGGAGTGTGTGCGACAGCGGAAGAAGGATGGGAAATATGTATCGGAAGAGATCGATGTTCCACCGGAATTCGATATTTCATAAAGGGAGTAGCCTATGTGCGGAGTCCGGTCTGCGCATAGGTTAAGACTGTTGTGTATAAAGATATATGTATTATGTAAACTAGGAGAATGAAGGTATGGCGAAGACTTATATTACAAAGAAACATTGCGTGATGGAGATCTTATCCTATGTGTGTCTTGTTGCATCTATCATTATTGCAATTGTTGGAATGGTAATCTTACCGGATGAGATTGCCACACATTTTGATGGTGCGGGCAATATAGATGGATATGGTTCACCTGGAACGTTATTATTGCTACCGCTGATCATGTTATTTTCCAATGGTGTTATGAGTCTGGTTCTGCATCTGGTATCACCCGAAGCGTGGAATACACCTTGCAAGATTGAGCCGGGGAGGGAGATACTTGTCTATCGGGATGTGTCCTCTATGATTACCTGGATGGAATTGGAATTTGGTGTATTTACATTAGCGATGACAATTGCGTCGTGGCAGCAGAATGGAAAGCTGATTATGATAGGGACAATTGTGTTTATGGTTTTGCTGACGGTTGTTGTCGTATATGGAATTGTTGCCTGTATCATACATAGTAAAAGAAGGTAATAATAGTGACAGTATAGCCCCTTGATATATATTATATAATGAGAAGATATGAGATGTTTTATGGGGGTAAATATGCAATTGACGGGATTAGAGTATGTAGGGTATCATAATTGGATGTATAATACATGATAAGATTTTGGAAAGAGGAAAAGAATATGGAACGTGAGATTGATATGTCGGAAGTCTCAGATGGAAAATTATATGGGATCAATGACATGGTAAAGGCAGGATGTAACGATTGTAAGGGTTGCTCCGCATGTTGTCAGGGAATGGGCAATTCCATTGTATTAGATCCGTATGATATCTATCGGCTGACAACCGGTTTGAACTGCAAATTTGAAGAGTTGTTGATCGATAAACTGGATCTGAATGTGGTAGAGGGAATCATTTTGCCGAACTTGAAGATGGCAGGGCCGAATGAAAGTTGTGCCTTTTTAAATGACGAGGGAAGATGTAGTATTCATAGTATCCGTCCGGGAATCTGCCGGATCTTTCCACTTGGGCGGATCTATGAAAATGGGAGCTTCCAATATTTCTTACAGGTAAATGAATGTGCATATTCCAATCGCACAAAAGTGAAGGTAAAGAAGTGGATTGATACACCGGACACTGCGAAAAATGCAACGTTTGTCAGTGAGTGGCATTATTTCCTGAAAGATTTGAGTAAACGTTTCCCTACACTTGCCGAGGAGACGGTAAAGCAGATTGACATGTACATTTTGAATGCATTTTTTGTGACGTTATATCAGGCAAACCGGGATTTTTATGAGCAGTTTGCAGAACGGATGACGGCGGCTGATTCCTGGTTAGAACAGATACTTCCGCAGGATTAATTCATATATTTTCTCAAAAAGAGACTTTACAAAGGGTGTATAATATATTTGGAAAATGGTTAAGATGATAACATGAGTTGTTGTGTGGAAAGGAAGCTGGTATTTATGAAGATTTTATTTTATGATGCAACAAGTTATGACAAAGAATCATTTGATAAGGAACTGAAGAATTATCCGGGAATTGAGATTACTTATCAGGAAATTGATATATCCCCAAAGACGGTATCACTGGCAAAAGGATATGATGCCATTTGTGGATTCGTGAATTCGAATCTGAATGCAGAGGTATTGGACAAACTGCATGCAATCGGCATCAAACTAATCTTATTGCGGTGTGCCGGATTTAACAATATTGATCTGGAAAAGGCAGACGAATATGGAATGACAGTACTGCGTGTGCCGGGATATTCTCCGGAAGCAGTTGCAGAGCATGCCATGGCGTTGGCACTTTCCGTAAACCGTCATATTCATAAGAGTTATATCCGTGTAAGAGAGAACAATTTTAGTCTGGTTGGTTTGACAGGACTTAATTTTCATGGTAAGATCGCCGGAATTATCGGAACAGGAAAGATCGGGGCAGCCATGTGCAGAATCTGTCATGGATTTGGTATGAAAGTGATCGCCTATGATATGTATCCGAATAAGGATCTGGATTTTGTAGAATACATGCCGTTAGAGGATGTATTGAAACAAAGTGATCTGATCTCTTTGCACTGTCCGTTAACAGAAGAAAATCATCACATGATCAATAAAGATACGATCGCCATGATGAAGGATAATGTCATTCTGGTCAACACATCGCGAGGTGCATTGGTGAAGACAGAAGATCTGATACATGGAATCCGAAACAAGAAATTCTTTGGAGTTGGTCTGGATGTGTATGAAGAAGAGGGACGTAACGTATTCGAAAACCGGGAAGATGAGTTGCTGGAATCCTCAATTACTGCAAGGTTGCTTTCATTCCCGAATGTAATTGTAACCTCGCATCAGGGATTCTTAACACATGAGGCACTGGCAGCAATTAGCCAGACAACGCTTCAAAATGCACAAGATTTCGCAGCAGGACACATCACGGAAGCAAACCGAGTTTCCCTTGCATAGCGTAGGGACGGACGTGTGAGGGCACATGCGAAAGAGTATGAATAAGCCATGTATGCTTATCTTTATGGTACGCAGGCACGTTTGCACTTATACTGCCTACGCAGCGGTGCTAGGTTCGTAAAAACCTCACCAAGCACCGGCGTAGA
>JBNMIW010000044.1:0-10643 GCA_050873485.1 Lachnospiraceae bacterium
CAACCAGGGTAACTGTATGAACCAGAGACCGATCGTTGTAAAGGGTGAAAGAGTAAAAGCCGGAGATGTAACTGCAGATGGTGCTTCTACATCCGGTGGTGAGATCGCACTTGGTAAGAATCCGTTGATCTGATTTATGACCTGGGAAGGTTATAACTACGAGGATGCGGTATTGTTAAGTGAAAGATTAGTACAGGAAGATGTATATACTTCCGTTCATATTGAAGAGTACGAGTGTGAGGCAAGAGATACGAAGTTAGGATCTGAGGAGATCACAAGAGATCTTGCAGGACTTGGTCCGGATGTATTAAAAGATCTGGATGAGAATGGTATTATTCGTATTGGTGCTGAGGTTCGTGCCGGTGATATTTTAGTTGGTAAGGTTACTCCAAAGGGAGAGACGGAACTGACAGCAGAGGAGCGTTTGCTTCGTGCAATCTTCGGTGAGAAGGCAAGAGAAGTAAGAGATACTTCATTGCGTGTACCACATGGTGCATTTGGTATCGTTATGGATACAAAGATCTTTACAAGAGAAGCAGGCGATGAGCTTCCACCGGGAGTAAATAAGTCTGTTCGAGTATATATCGCTCAGAAGAGAAAGATATCTGTTGGTGATAAGATGGCTGGTCGTCATGGTAACAAGGGTGTAATTTCCCGTATTCTTCCGGTAGAAGATATGCCATTCCTGCCAAATGGTCGTCCACTTGATATCGTATTGAATCCGTTGGGTGTGCCTTCCCGTATGAATATCGGACAGGTGTTGGAGATCCACTTAGGTTTAGCAGCTAAGGCATTAGGCTTTAAGATTTCTACACCGGTCTTCGATGGTGCAAACGAGGAAGACATTATGGAAACTCTCGAGATGGCAAATGATTATGTCAATGAAGAGTGGGAAGTATTTGATAAGAAATGGCGTCCACAGGTATCCGATGAAGTAATGGATTATCTGTATGAGAATCGTGATCATAGAGAAGAGTGGAAGGGTGTTCCGATCAACCGTACCGGTAAGGTAACACTTCGTGATGGTAGAACCGGTGAGGAATTTGATTCACCTGTTACGATTGGATACATGCATTACCTGAAACTGCATCATTTGGTTGATGATAAGATTCATGCCCGTTCAACCGGTCCTTACTCATTAGTAACCCAGCAGCCACTTGGTGGTAAAGCACAGTTCGGTGGTCAGCGTTTCGGTGAGATGGAGGTTTGGGCATTAGAGGCATATGGTGCATCTTATACCTTGCAGGAGATCTTAACTGTGAAGTCCGATGACGTAGTAGGACGTGTGAAGACTTATGAAGCAATTATCAAAGGTGATAACATTCCTGAACCGGGAATTCCGGAATCATTTAAGGTATTGCTCAAAGAGTTCCAGTCACTTGCATTGGATGTCAGAGTATTACGCGAGGATAACACCGAGGTTGAGATTGGCGAGAATGTGGATTATGGCAATGATGATATCCGCAAGTTCGGCGACATGGATTACAACCAGGAAGAATCTGAGATGAAAGAGCATGGTTATAGCGGTGTCGATGAAAATGATGAGAACTTCGAATTAGAAGGCAGCGACGATAGCTATGATGATGACTATAATGATGATTACGATGAGTAATGGAAGGAGAGCAATAATAGATGTCAGCGATTAATAATCAGGAAACAGAACAACAGATGAATTTTGATGCGATTAAGATTGGCCTTGCTTCTCCAGAAAAGATTAGAGAATGGTCAAGAGGCGAAGTAAAAAAGCCTGAGACAATTAACTATAGAACATTGAAGCCTGAAAAGGATGGTTTGTTCTGTGAAAGAATCTTTGGACCAAGCAAAGACTGGGAATGTCATTGTGGTAAGTACAAGAAGATTCGTTACAAAGGTGTTATTTGTGACCGTTGTGGTGTTGAGGTTACAAAGGCAAATGTAAGACGTGAGAGAATGGGACATATCGAACTTGCAGCTCCTGTATCTCATATCTGGTATTTCAAGGGTATCCCAAGTAGAATGGGATTGATCCTTGATATCTCACCAAGAGTGTTAGAGAAGGTGTTATACTTTGCATCTTATATTGTGTTAGACCCGGGAGAGACAAACCTTGCTTATAAGCAGGTCCTGACTGAGAAAGAATACCGCGATGCCGAGGAAGAGTATGGATATGGTACATTCCGTGTAGGTATGGGTGCAGAGGCAGTCAAAGAATTATTACAGTCAATTGATCTGGAACAGGAAGCAGTTGACCTTAGAGCAGGACTTAAGGATGCAACCGGACAGAAACGTGCTAAGATCATTAAGAGATTAGAGGTTGTGGAAGCATTTAGAGGTTCTGATAACAAACCGGAGTGGATGATTCTGGATGCAGTACCGGTTATCCCACCGGATATCCGTCCGATGGTTCAGTTGGATGGTGGACGTTTTGCAACATCTGACTTAAATGATCTGTATAGAAGAATTATCAACCGTAACAATCGTTTGAACCGTTTGTTAGAGTTGGGTGCACCGGATATCATTGTTCGTAATGAGAAGCGTATGTTACAGGAAGCAGTTGATGCCCTGATCGATAATGGTCGTCGTGGTCGTCCGGTAACAGGACCTGGTAACAGAGCATTGAAGTCTTTGTCTGATATGTTAAAGGGTAAACAGGGACGTTTCCGTCAGAACTTGTTAGGTAAGCGTGTTGACTACTCAGGACGTTCCGTTATCGTTGTTGGACCAGAACTTAAGATTTATCAGTGCGGTCTTCCAAAAGAGATGGCAATTGAGTTGTTCAAGCCATTTGTTATGAAAGAGTTAGTATCTAGAGGCTTAGCACATAATGTGAAGTCTGCTAAGAAGATGGTAGAGAAGTTAGAGACAGAGGTTTGGGACGTATTAGAGGATGTTATCAAAGAACATCCGGTTATGTTGAACCGTGCCCCGACACTTCATAGATTGGGTATTCAGGCATTTGAGCCAATTCTTGTAGAAGGTAAGGCAATTAAGCTTCATCCATTGGTATGTACAGCGTTCAACGCCGACTTCGATGGTGACCAGATGGCTGTCCATCTTCCACTTTCCGTTGAGGCTCAGGCAGAGTGTAGATTCTTACTGTTGTCACCAAACAACTTATTGAAACCTTCTGATGGTGCACCGGTTGCCGTTCCTTCTCAGGATATGGTACTTGGTATTTACTATCTGACAATTGATAAGCCGGGTGATAAGGGTGAAGGCAAGATCTTCAAGTCTAAGAATGAGGCAATTCTTGCTTATGAGAATAAGGAGATTACATTACATTCTAAGATCAAGGTAAGAATGCATGGAACGATGCCGGATGGTACAGAAGGAACAACAATTATCGAGTCTACATTGGGAAGAATCTTATTTAATGAGATCATTCCACAGGATTTGGGAATTGTAGATCGTTCAATTCCGGGTAATGAGTTAGCGTTAGAGATTGATTATCTGGTTGGTAAGAAACAGTTAAAACAGATTCTTGACAAATGTATCAATACACATGGTGCAACAAAGACAGCAGAAGTATTGGATGATGTTAAGAGCATTGGTTATAAGTATTCAACAAAGGGTGCGCTTACCGTTTCTATTTCAGAAATGACGGTGCCTGCTGCTAAGAAAGAGATTCTGGATGATGCTCAGAATACAGTAGGTCTGATCAATGACAAGTTCAAGATGGGATTTGTTACAGAGGAAGAGCGTTACAATGCAGTTGTTCGTACTTGGGAAGCTGCGGATAAGCAGTTGACAAAGGCACTGTTGGATGGTTTGGATAAATACAATAACGTCAAGATGATGGCGGATTCCGGAGCCCGTGGTTCTGAAGCACAGATCAAGCAGTTAGCCGGTATGCGTGGATTGATGGCAGATACAACCGGTCGTACGATCGAGTTGCCGATTAAGTCAAACTTCCGTGAGGGACTTGACGTATTGGAGTACTTCATTTCAGCGCATGGTGCTCGTAAGGGACTTTCAGATACGGCTCTTCGTACAGCCGATTCCGGTTACCTGACACGTCGTCTGGTTGATGTATCACAGGATCTGATCATTCGTGAGATTGATTGTTGTGAAGGTACAGATGAGATTCCGGGTGCTTATGTAGAAGCATTCATGGAAGGTCGTGAAATGATTGAGAGCTTTAAGGATCGTATTACCGGTCGTTATGCAGCAGAGTCTGTATATGACAAAGATGGTAATTTGATCGTAAAGGCAAACCATATGATCACTTTGAAACGTGCAGATGCAATCATTAACCGTGGTGTAGATGCAGAGGGTAAAGAGATCACCAAACTTAAGATTCGTACAATCTTGAACTGTAAATCACACATTGGTATCTGTGCAAAATGTTATGGTGCTAACATGGCAACCGGTATGCCGGTACAGGTAGGTGAGGCTGTTGGTATTATTGCCGCACAGTCAATCGGTGAGCCTGGTACACAGCTTACGATGAGAACATTCCATACCGGTGGTGTGGCTGGTGATGATATCACACAGGGTCTTCCTAGAGTTGAGGAGCTTTTCGAAGCTCGTAAACCAAAGGGACTTGCAATTATCGCTGAATTTGGTGGTGTTGTTCAGGTTCGTGAGAAGGAAGATAAGAAGAAAGAGATTGAGAACAAAGAAGTTGTTATTACCAATCAGGAAACTGGTGAGTCAAAAGCATACTTTATTCCATATGATGCGAGAATCAAGGTATTTGATGGCGATGTAGTAGAAGCCGGTGATGAATTGACAGTCGGTTCTGTTAATCCACATGATATCCTTAAGATTAAGGGTGTTCGTGCAGTACAGGATTACATGATCCGTGAGGTTCAGAAAGTATACCGTAATCAGGGTGTTGATATCAATGATAAGCACGTTGAGGTGATTGTTCGTCAGATGCTTAAGAAAGTGAAGATCGAGCATAGCGGAGATACAGAATATCTTCCTGGAACTTTGGTTGACGTATTGGATTACAATGAGAAGAATGAGGAATTAGAAGCAGAAGGCAAGGAGCCTGCAAAGGGAACTCAGGTAATGCTTGGTATTACAAAAGCCTCTCTTGCAACGAACTCGTTCTTATCAGCAGCATCTTTCCAGGAGACAACTAAGGTTCTGACAGAAGCAGCAATCAAGGGTAAGGTTGATCCGTTGATCGGTTTGAAAGAGAACGTATTGATCGGTAAGTTAATTCCGGCCGGAACTGGTATGAAACGTTATCGTAACGTTAAATTAGATACCGAACTTCAGACAATCAACTTTGATGATGAAGATTTGGAATTCTCTGAGTTAGATGAGGAGACAACAGAAGTTGCAGATACAGAGAATGTGGAAACAACAGAAGAAGTTTCTGAAGTAACAGAGAGTACAGAAGAATAAAGCAATTAATTACCAATGAGAACCCGCCAATGGCGGGTTCTTTGGTTATACGGGAACAAAAACGGGATTGCATAATTGCAATCCCGTTTGGTATTTATCCATAAATATGTTGTATCATAGTTGATCAACCGTGATTCTGTGCATCTACGACACTTCCGCCTGCGTACATTTCGCGAAGCTTTGGTTTCTCGATCTTACCGGTTGGATTTCTTGGAATATCCGCAAATATGATCTTACGCGGTCTCTTGTAACGAGGCAGTTTCTGACATAATTCATTAATTTCATCCTCGGTTAAAATGATATTTTCCTTTGGTTCAATAATTGCACAGGCAATCTCACCCAAACGTTTATCCGGAAGACCAATGACTGCGACATCATGAACACCTGCATGGGTACGGATAAAGTCCTCAATCTGCACCGGATATAAGTTCTCGCCACCGCTGATGATAACGTCTTTCTTACGGTCTACTAAGAAGATGAAACCGTCTTCGTCTTCCTGTGCCATATCGCCTGTAAATAACCAACCGTCTTTTAATACTTCGGCAGTTGCTTTCTTATCATGATAATAACAGGTCATCACACCAGGGCCTTTGACACAAAGTTCGCCGACTTCGCCCTGCTTTACAATATTGCCGTCGGGATCAACGATCTTTACTTCCCAACCGTATCCGGCTTTGCCGATCGCACCAACCTTATCAATGTTATCGACACCTAAATGTACACAACCAGGTCCGATGGATTCGCTTAAACCGTAATTAGTATCGTATTGATGATTCGGGAAGTATTCTTTCCATTTCTTGATCAGACTTGGTGGAACCGGCTGTGCGCCGATATGCATCAAGCGCCACTGGTCTAACTTGTAATCTTCTAACTTTACACGGCCACTGTCTAGTGCTTCTAAGATGTCCTGTGCCCATGGAACTAACAGCCATACGATCGTACACTGTTCCTTAGATACAGCATCTAAGATGTATTCCGGCTTGGTACCCTTTAACAGAACCGCTTTACTTCCGGATAGCAGACTTCCAAACCAATGCATTTTTGCTCCGGTATGATACAGAGGAGGGATGCATAAGAACACATCGTCTCTTGTCTGTCCATGATGGTTCTGCTCTACCCGCGCGGAATGCATTAAGCTCTCATGGTTATGCAGGATCGCTTTCGGGAATCCGGTTGTTCCGGATGAAAAATAGATAGCGGCATCATCTTCATCAGTCAACGGAATCTCCGGTGATAAGGAAGAACAGTTTGCAGTCATGGAAGTATAATCCTCTGCAAATGTAGGACAGTTATCTCCGACATAGAATAACAGACGATTCTTACTGATGTTGTCGGCAATCTCCTCTACACGGCCGATAAATTCCGGTCCAAATACAAGAATGTCAACGTCTGCTAATTTTACACAATATTCAATCTCATCTGGAGCGTAGCGGAAGTTCAACGGCACTGCCAAAGCACCGGTCTTTAAGATACCAAAGTAAATTGGCAGCCACTCCAAGCAGTTCATCAATAAGATACCTACTTTGTCACCCTTTTTGATTCCTCGGCTGAGTAAGAGGTTGGCAAAACGATTTGCTTTCTCATTCATTACATGCCAAGTGATCTCGCGGCGGTAATGTGTCGTAGGATTTGGCTCCATCAATTCATATTCTTTCCAGGTAACGCGACGGACTTCTTTGACTTCCGGGTTGATCTCAACGAGACAGATGTCATTTGCATATTCCCGTGCATTACGCTCTAATAACTCTGTAATAGGCATTTTCCTTCTCCTTATGTAACGTAATATCATTCTATCTAATGTGCTTTATTCACATCAGAAATTTAAAGCTTTAACGCTTTTATCAATTAAAGTAAATTGTACTCAATATAGAGAGAAAAGTCAAGTTATTTGGAGCATTTCAGCAAGGGATTCCAAGCAAAATAGGAACATATGGAAAACTCCGCAGATAAGGTTTTCTTTTGGGTTGGAATGTGCTACTATATTCCTATAGGCGAACTAGTCTATAGGATATAGATTTTGAAGGATAACGTATGAAGAGGATGTTAGTAAGGGCTGTGTATCCCGTTTGGGGTTGAGCAAACAGCTTTTGATAACGGCAGGGAATACCGAAGTCAGAGAAACCTATGAGTCAATACATATAAGAGAGGTATTAAATGATGGCAGATTACAAGATGAGCACAAAATGCGTGCAGGCGGGTTACACACCGGGCAATGGAGAACCAAGACAGATTCCGATTATTCAGTCTACAACATTTAAGTATGACACAAGTGAAGATATGGGTAAATTATTCGATTTAGAGGCGGAAGGATATTTTTATTCGCGTTTGCAGAATCCGACCAATGATATGGTTGCAGCGAAGATTGCAGCGTTAGAGGGCGGTAGTGCAGCGATGCTTACATCTTCCGGACAGGCAGCGAACTTTATGGCACTGTTTAATATCTGCGAGTGCGGAAGTCATATCGTAGCATCATCTTCTATTTATGGAGGAACCTTTAATTTGATCGCTGTTACAATGGCAAAGATGGGAATTACGGTAACATTTGTATCTCCTGACTGCACAGAAGAGGAGTTAAATGCAGCATTTCAGGATAATACCAGAGCGGTATTTGGCGAGACGATTGCCAATCCGGCACTTACGGTATTGGATATTGAGAAGTTTGCAAAGGCGGCACATGCACACGGTGTTCCGTTGATCGTGGATAATACATTCCCGACACCGGTTAATTGCCGACCGATCGAATGGGGAGCAGATATTGTAACACATTCGACAACAAAATATATGGATGGTCATGGTGCAGCATTAGGTGGGGTGATCGTGGATTCCGGTAAGTTTGACTGGATGGCACATGCAGATAAGTTCCCGGGACTTTGTACGCCGGATGATTCTTATCATGGCATTACTTATGCAGAGCGATTTGGCATGGAGGGCGCATTCATTACAAAATGTACCGCGCAGTTGATGCGTGACTTTGGTTGTATGCAGTCACCACAGAATGCATTTATATTGAATCTTGGTCTGGAATCATTACATGTCAGAATGCCAAGACATGTAGAGAATGGTCAGGCGGTGGCTGAATTTTTGGAAAATCATCCGAAGGTAACAAAAGTAAATTATTCCGGATTGCCAAGTGATCCATATTATGAAGTAGCACAGAAATATCTGCCAAATGGCGGCTGCGGCGTGGTATCTTTCGAGTTAGAGGGTGGCAGACCGGCGGCAGAAGTATTTATGAAGCATCTGAAGTTGGCGGCAATTGAGACACATGTAGCAGATGCAAGAACCTGTTGCCTGAATCCGGCAACCTCGACGCATCGTCAGATGACCGAGGAGCAGCTGATCGCAGCGGGCGTACCGGCAGGATTGATCCGTATTTCCTGTGGCTTGGAGGATAAGGAAGATCTGATCGCAGATCTAAGTCAGGCTTTGGAGGCAATCTACAATTAAAAAGGGCACTTGATTTCTCAAATGCCCTAGTGTATAATTTACTTAGAAAGTGAATCGGATGTAATATCCGATTTGCCCTCAGTTGAATACTAAATATGAAATAGCATCTAACTTTGGTCGGTTGGGATGCTATTTCTTTTTATTATTATGATCGTCTATGTAAGACAGAGCCGCAAAAATTACTAGCACTAAAGTTAAAACTTCAAGCGTGTTCATAGGGCATCACCCTCCTTTGTAAACTAGAGGGCATCTAATAATCGGAAAATCACATCCTACTTTCTTTTCAATTATACCTATATATTATAACATGAATCGAACATTTTGTTCAATTTTATTACGGAATTTTGACAACCACCACCATGGGACAGTTCCTTAGTCTTTTATATGTGTCTCACTATGAGGAAGAATGGGAGGACGACAGAAGAGAATTACAGGAAGAAGGGTTAAGTGCTGCGTATGTGTGGAATGTAGAAGAAAGGTTTGGAGAGATTGGTTTTATTCAAGTTAAAATGGCACAGGGTGGACTTGTAAGGGTTGCGTAACAGAATAATCAATTTGACGGCACTCAGCTCAGGCATTATGCTTAGGTACTGTTGTATCCATCCATAAAAGTTGACACAATATCGCACGGTAAAACGGTTGGAAAGCATAGAGGAGTGCATAGAAACGATTCGCAATTCAACTTGACATTTTCCGTATAATCCCTTAAACTAGACACAGTTAAAGGTTGTGAGAAAGAGGAGTAGAAGTTGTTCCTTGCAAGAGAGAATGATTCATCGGCTGGAAGATCATTTCAAGAAGAAGACTTTGAAGGTAGCTTTTGAACCGCATGACTGAACTGACAGTAGGTTGTGCCGCGCCGTCCCCGTTAACGGACAAGACAAGTAACAAATTAAGGTGGTACCGCGAATTCGCCCTTACGTACAGTTCGTACGTGAGGGCTTTTTTTCGCTGGTGCCTATGTTGCAAATCTCATACCTTTTAAAACAGTATATGAGTACGGTTGCAGGAAAAAGTGAGTTATATTTTTTCTGCGCTGTTTTCGATCCCTAAGAAATTCTACCGCATTGCGGCTGGCGGTTTTGATTGCGCATGCTCCACAAAACTCACACAAGGCAAGAATGTTTGTCTTGATTCGTGTGCAGGTACTTTGAGCACGCCGGTCCTTAGAATGTGCCATCAAAACATGGAAGTATTATACAAATGGAATTGCACATTCTTAGTACCGTTGCGTGTGAGAGTAGCGAAAGCGTGCCGGCACATGAATAAGACAACATTCTAAGCCTTGTGTTCAGACAGTTGTTCCCGCATGCGCGTTACAGCCCGCCGAACAATGCAGTGAATTTCTAAGAGATCGCGCGTCAAGAAAAAATATAACACACTTTTCCTTGCAGCCTTTCTACATTTTATATTGTTGTTTTAAAAGGTATGAGATTTGTAACGCTGCTATATAATAAAAAAGGAGAACAAGAACATGTCAAAGGAATTGGAGAAGAATTATAATCCTTCCGAGATGGAGGATCGAATCTACAAGAATTGGTTAGACAAGAAATATTTCCATGCGGAAGTGGACAGAAGTAAGAAACCATTTACGATTGTGATGCCACCTCCAAATATTACAGGACAGTTGCACATGGGACATGCATTAGATAATACAATGCAGGATATTCTGATCCGTTATAAGAGAATGCAGGGATACGAAGCACTGTGGCAGCCAGGAACAGACCATGCAGCCATTGCCACAGAGGTGAAAGTAACCAACATGCTGAAGGAAAAAGGCATTGACAAGCATGAAATCGGAAGAGATGCCTTCATGAAATATGCATGGGAATGGAAAGAAGAATACGGCAGCCGTATTA
>JBNMIW010000045.1:0-10266 GCA_050873485.1 Lachnospiraceae bacterium
AAGGTGAGGAGTCCAATATTAAGATCACATATCCTTATGATATGAGAGTAGCGGAAGCGTTGTTAGGAGGCATGTAATATGTTAAATGCAGTGTATCAATTAAAGCGTCCGAGACAATTCGAGCTTGTGTATAAGGATATTACGTTTGACAAAGAACATGCGATTGTACGACCGACACACTTGTCAATCTGTAATGCAGATCAACGATATTATCAGGGAACCCGTCCGGAAGATGTATTAAGAAAGAAACTTCCGATGGCATTGATCCATGAAGGGATTGGACAGGTAGTGTATGATCCATCAGGGGAATTTCAGACGGGTGATCAAGTTGTTATGATACCGAATCTCCCTTGTGAAAAGGATGAGATTATTGCAGAGAATTATTTGAGAAGTTCTAAGTTCCGTGCAAGTGGTACGGATGGTTTCCTGCAGGAATATGTTCAGACTACGCCGGATCGTCTTGTGAAGCTTCCGGAAGGAATGAATCTGACAGTAGCGGCATTTACCGAATTTGTCAGTGTTGGACTTCATGCAATTGGCAGATTTATGGATACTGCACATGCAAGACGTAATCGAATTGGTGTATGGGGCGATGGTAATTTAGGTTATGTTACTTCATTGTTATTGAAGACAATGTATCCGGAGATTGAAGTATATGTGATGGGCGTGAACGAGTCCAAGCTGAATGATTTTACTTTTGCGGATGGCACATATTCCATTAATGAGATTCCTGCTGATTTTGCAATAGACCATGCATTTGAGTGCGTGGGTGGCAATGGCGCCCATAAGGCGATCAATCAGATCATAGATTATATCAATCCGGAGGGAACGATTGGGATTCTCGGTGTATCCGAGGATCTGGCACCAATCAATACCCGTATGGTATTGGAAAAAGGCTTGAAGATAGTGGGTAGCAGCCGAAGTGGACGGGAAGATTATCTCAAATTAGTTGCCTTGTACAAAGAACATCCGGAAGTGATTGATTATCTGGAGAATATTGTTGGGGAACAAATTGTGATCCGTGAGATCAAGGACATTACAAAAGCATTTGAGATGGATATTCACAAATTGATCGGTAAGACTGTAATGATCTGGGACAAATAAAAACAGTCCTTACATAGCGAAGATAGCTATGTAAGGACTGTTTTTTAGTATACGTAGTATGTGCGGTAGAATTTGTTACCGTCTTTGTCTTTTCCATAGAAAGAGACTTTCTGGTTTTTCTTAAGATTTTTCTTTAATTTCACGGAGTGTGATTTCTTTACTTTTCGAATCTTATATGTCTGTCCGTTCGTCTTCATTGTTCCACTCTTGATCGTTGGAGCGGTAAAGGTAAGTTTTTTGGTTTTGACTTTGTCTTTGGTTACTGTAAATTTTACATATTTGTTTGCTGTGTCATTGCCGCTATATGCAATATTATAAATACCGTTATCACGGAAGGTGTTTTTCTTCATTGAAATTTTTGAAGATTGCTTTATCATTGCTCCGTAATAATATCCCGTTACGGTATTGCCTGTGATTTTTGCATTTTTAACACCCATGAGAAAGATTCCGACAATACTTTTACCTTGTGTTGAGGCAGAGGTACGTTTGATCTTGTTATTCCGGATTGTGATGTTTTCGTACTTGGCACCAGAGAGTACATGGTGGCTTCCTACAGCGCGCGGATAATCGGATATGGTACATTTTTCAACTGTGATATTCCGGCATGTTGTCTTGTCTTTTGTAAATCCCGGAGCCCAATCGCTATAACAGGTATCGAACTGAATTGCTTCACTTGTGTATAGGTCGTTGTCATAACGGAAACCATAGAATTTACAGCTGCGAACCAGACCGTTTTGTACACCGGCAAACTCCAATGCATGAGAGCCGTGACAGTTGCGAATTGTTGTGCCGATCAGTTTGACATTGTCTGCATGACCGATATATACCAGGTTGCAGCCTTCTTTTGATTTGCTTATATCGCCACCGTCCCAGATTCCGCCGTTGATCGTGATGTTCTGGGAAAGCGTATATTTTCCATGACCGGAAGTTTTGTGCTTGGAATCTGTATTTCTTAACATATTCTTTCCGAGTGCCGACTTGGAACGATATATTTTGGCGCCGGATGCCATATTCAATGTAGTGTTGGATTGAATATATAGCGTATTGCTTATGTAGTAAGTTCCTTTTGGAATTTGAATCACGACATTAACACCGGAGCGGGATTGATCCAATGCTTTTTGCAGTGCATAAGTGTCGTCGGTTTTGTCGTTGCCGAATGCACCAAAAGCAGAAACTTTGTAATAGTATGTGTTACCCACTACTTTGTATGCACGATCGACTTCTTTTAAATTCTTAATCGCATTTTTCAAGGCGGTGGTTGCTTTGGAAATCTCAGTACTTGTTGCATCCGGATTATTGTATACTTTTTGAGCGTCTGCTAAACATTGTTTGAATACAGAATCGGTTTCTTTTGTGTATGTGGTGTATTTATCCGGCGGACATTTCTTAGCAGCATCCAATTGTTTTTTCAGACTGGATTTGGAAGGCCGTTTCGTCAATTTGGAAATATCAAGTGCGTTTATTTTTTCCAGAATTGCGGATACTTTTGTAGATTCAGCATCCGTGTATGACATATAATTTTGAATGTCTTCAATGTCGTCATTTGTCAGAGTATGATCGGCTGCTGCTGTCATATAGCCGGTCAATGCAGTCTGAATAGAGGATAACAATGTTGAAGTTGACTGAATCTGTGTGTCGGCTTCTGCAATGGCTGTCTTGTATGTAGCGTAGGAAGCTGATGTATATAAGGCTTCGTTCTCAGGAGTTAAAGCAAGACGTTTGGAATCCGTGGTACTTCTTAGTAATCCAAGACTGCTGGTTAATGCAGTGGCGGATGTTGATAATGCAAGATCTTTGTAAGGCGTTACGGCATTAAATGATGTCTCCTGCTTGCAAAGAGCATTTTGCTGTTTGGTAATCTCTTTGGACAATCTATCTAACGCATCGTACAGATTCTTGTCCGGTTCTTTGTCCCGGTATTCGTTTGTTAGTTTGTCTAAGTATCCTTCGTTTTCAGATACGAATTTGCTTATATCAGTGAGCAATGACTGAGTATTTTTGATGGTCTCATTTTCCTTATAAGAGGAATAGTCGTTATAGATCAAATTGTATGTAACATCTTTACCGGAACCGGCATCCGGTAAAAGAGCATTGACGCTTTCCTGAAATGTATTGAGCTGCTCAAGAAGGTGTTTATTCTCTTTTTTTACATCATCTATTGTTAATTGTTCCTGTTGCTCGTTTTGCTCTGCTCCATATACTTCAGTTGCATGAACGATTGGTGCAGGTGTTGTGATGAGTAATCCGGTTAATGCGGCGCATAGCACAACGCTTCGAGCACATTTTCTGTATCGCATTTTATATGCCTCCCTTGAATAATTACTTATTTAAGTATAACACTAATGCTTTTATATGTAAAATGAGTGAAGTATGTGAAATGATGGGGAAGAATGGATAGAGGTTGAATTATTAAGCGGAAACGATTATAATAAGGAATATTATTATGGGATAAGCGAGGTTATTTATATGAAGAGTTGGATTAAGTACACATCATTTTTATTTATTGCGACCATATTATTTACGTTACAGACATTGAATGCGAGTGCACAAACGATTGTGCCGGCATCCGGGGATCATTCCGGCAAGACAGATTATAAGAATATTATGGCGGCGTTGGATGACGACGGAGATGTTGTCTTAGAAGATGGTGCAACATATTATCTGAAGGCAACTTTATGGTTGGGAAATAATAGCTCAATTACAGCAACGGGGGCTACGATCATTTCAAAGTCAGGAGCGTTCCGAAATCGTCCATCCAAAGATAATTATCAGTCTGTGAAAAATGTATCGGTAGATGGTGGTACATGGAAATACATCGATAAAGACGGCTTCAAGAAGTCATTTATCCAATTTTCACATGGGCAGAATATTACGTTGAAGAACCTTACTGTTTATTCGAATTATCAGGGACATGGAATTGAACTGGTAGCGTGTAAAGATGTTTTGGTAGATAACTGTGTATTACAGGGTGTTGGAAAGACAAAAAAGAATAGTGTAGAGGAACAACTGCAGATTGATATTGCAACGCCACGAACAGCACCAACGATTGGACAATATAGCAAGAAACTGGTTAAAGGTCAGACTTGTCAGAATATTACGGTACAGAATTGTGTAATTACCGGATCAAGAGGTATATGTGCCAATTATGCATCAAAGGAAAAACAATTCCAGAAATATTTCCATAAGAATATTGTGTTGAAAAATAATACGATTACCGGTATGACCGGAGAAGCCGTTGCGTTATTTAATGTTATTGGAGCAACAGTAGAGGATAATACGATTGTGACAAAGAGTAGTAGAACCTCTAGTGCTTATTCAGTTGGTTTACATATTGCCATGTTTGGAAAAGCACCATCAAGTATGAAGAAAGCAGTATATACTGTGCGTAACAATATTATCAAAGGTGGCAGACAGGGATTTTATGTGTATTCACATTCATCTTCTAAATTTGGAAAAGTATTAGCAGAACAGAATTTATGTTATGCTAAAAAAGGCAAAAAAAATGCTATTAAAGTAACACCACGCAGTGTTAAAAAGACCAAATTATCAAAAAATAAATCATATAAGTGGTAAGGTGTATAGATTGCTGAAAGGATAATAACAAGATGGGTTTAGTAAAGATATTGTTGCTGGGAATGGCATTGTTTGCCGTATGTTGGTTTGTACTGGCAAAGAAAACAAATACATGGGTGTCAATATGTAATAAGATTGAAAGTTTGGATAACCGGACGATCATGGTTGCAATGTTTCTATTGCTAGTTGCAGGTGAAGGAGCAGTTGCAATGTGTAGAAAGTTGCCATTCGTTGCGGATGAGGTCTATACACTTTCGGGTGCAACGTTTTTTGCAGGATACAATTGGAGCAACTATATGAGCCTGCATAAGTTTTACAATTATGGATATACCATGTTATTGTCGCCTGTTTATCGAATCTTTACAGATCCGGTCGTGATATATCGTTGCATGTTGTTCATCAATGTGATCCTGCATGCACTTACTGTTTTGGTGGCTTATTATGTTGTGAATCACCAATTGAAATGTAAAAAGACAGAAAGTATTGCAATTGCTCTGGTATCTACATGCAATGCAATTGTAATGTTCTTCAGAGGTTTTGTATATAATGAGTTGCCAATGACACTGATTGTGTGGTTGATCGTGCTATTGATGTTGAAGCTGATCAATGAAACGGGTACAAGAAGGATTATCTGGTCATTGGTACTGGCATTTGTGACAGCATATGCGTATTCCATTCATAGCAGATGTCTGATTCTTTTTGTAACGGTAGCATTTATATGTTTGATCTATTTATTGGTATATAGGAAATGGCTTGTTCAACCGGTAGCCTTTCTTGTAGTTTTTGTAACGTCAATTCAATTACAGAAGAGGTTGCTGTCTTATGTACAGACCAATCTGTATCAGGTTGATCTTGGGCAGAAGATGGTAAATACAACGGAACAGGTTGTGACAAGTACTTCACGATATGAAGTGTTGACAACATTCAGTGGCATTAAGAAGGTTATCTGTAATTTCTTCTCCGTTGCAGGGGGAGCTACAATTGAGACAGCCGGAATTCTTACGATTGCAACAGTTGTGGCACTGTATTATTCTGTTAAGAATTACAAGAGAATTGTAAAGGAAAACAGAGAATATGCAGTATTGTTTCTGTTTTCGACGATTGTTTTATGGGGGATGGTGGCCTGTGTTGCACTGTTAGGAGCCGGAAATGGAAGATATCGTTTCCTCTTGTACACGCGTTATGCCTGCCCGTTTATTGGTCCGTTTCTGTTATGTGGTTTATGGGCAATCAAGGAACAAGACAATTTATCCCTTAAAGGGATTGCAATCGGCAGTGGAGTGATAACGGGAATAGTTGGGATAGTGTATGTATTTTATTCTCTTCCGATTCTAAAGGGAAAGAGCATGACAAGTAATGCATCACTTTACTTTTTCAGGATGTTTTCGTTGTATCCGAAGCAGCAGAAATTCTCTAAAAATGTCTTTGGTGTAGCACTTGCTTTGCTGGTTGGGTATACATGTTTTCTTTTGTTCATGCAATATAAAAAATGTTTTATAACAATGTGTATTACGACATTGATATTTGCAGGTGGTTTATATATACAATTAGAAAGAAATCAATGCATCCCGGCATCGGATCGCAGGTATGAGGCATCCAATGCAACGTATGAATTGTTACAGAACGATTGGAATCAGGAGAATAGTAACATATACTGCGCAGGAACAGAGAATTATAGAAAAGCAGTACTTGTCACGGCATATGACAAAGCAATAGAGTATGATATGGAACAGTTAACCATACAGGATAATACAGTAATTTTAACCAACAAAGAATCAGAACTGGCGGATTATCAGGCACCATATGTTATACAGTTGGACAATAATGAGTGGGTTGGAATCTGGGATGAGGCAACTTATAATGCATGCAAGGAATATGGAATGCAATAGAATAATAGATAGGGGAAGAAAATGATAGATAAGATTAAGAGATTTGCCAATCATAATAAGGTATGTTATTACATGATATATGTGTTGTTTAATATTTATGGATTGTGTTTTTCTGTATTATGTTTGCTAATGAGGATTTTTCCTGTCGAGCAGAATAAGATAGTATGCTGTAATATGAAGGGAAAACGATATGGTGATAATCCTAAATATATTGCAGACGAGATTTTGCGACAACAGTTACCATATGATATTGTGTGGCTGATAAAAAAGGGAACGGATGTTGACTTGCCGGAAGGCATTCGACCGGTATTGTATAATCCGCTTAATGTTGCATATGAGTTGGCAACCGCAAAAGTGTGGATTGATAGTAATACCAAACCATTAGGGTTATTAAAAAGAAAAGGTCAATATTATATTCAGACATGGCATGGAAGTTATGGACTTAAGAAGATGTATGGGGATATTCCGGATAAGATGAATCTGTTTGATAAAAGGAATATTCAGTATAATTCGAAGATACAGGATTTATTTGTATCCAATAGTACATTTTATTCCGAGATCTATCGAAGAGCCTTTTGGTACAAAGGGGAGATCCTGCAGAGCGGAAGTCCGAGAAATGATATATTTTTTACGGAGAATAATGAATGCATTGCGAAAGTTCAGGATTATTTTCACACTCAGGGAAAAAAGATGGCATTATATGCTCCAACATACCGTAATGATTTCGGTACAGATGCATATCGCTTGGATTTTGAGAGGATGCGGAAGAATTTTGAAAAAAGGTTTGGCGGGGAATGGGTAATTCTTGTGAGACTCCATCCACACAATTTAATGGATGCTGAACAATTTATGCAGTACAGTGATACGATTGTTAATGCGACATCATATAGTGTTATGCAAGAGTTGTTGGTTGCATGTGATGTACTGATCTCGGATTATTCGAGCTGTATGTTTGATTTTGTAACAACCGGAAAACCATGTTTTATGTATGCATCAGATGCGGCACAGTACAAGGAAGAACATGATTTTTATTTCAATATTTATGAATTGCCGTTCCCGTTAGCAGAGAATAATGATGAAATGGAAGATAGAATTCTTGAGTTTGATGAGACTGTTTATGAAGAGAATTTACAGAAATTATTCCATCAGGTAGGTTTATGCGAGAATGGTACTGCGTGTAAGCAGGTTGTTGAATGGATTCAGACACGTCTGACATCTGAGGATAAAGGAAAGTAGGATAGTGAAAGGTATGACAGAGTTTTCAGGTCAAAGAGTCTTATTTATTACAACTAAGAATCTGGACTATTTGAGGAATACGCAGGAAATTGAAGAACTGAAGAAACGGGCAGGTAGTATAAAGATAATTGGTTCGAACAGCAATAAGTATGTGAACAGACTGTTACATGTATACAGCAGATTACTGTTTTGTTCAATGAAAGAGATTGATGTTGTATTTATCGGGTTTGCACCACAATTGGTTTTACCTGTATTTGGGTGGAAATTTCACAAAAAAAAGGTATGGATCGATTTCTTTATTTCCATGTATGACACGCTTGTGTTTGATCGTAAAAAAGTGAAACCCAATAGTCTGCCGGCAAGAATATTAAAATGGTTTGATTGTAAGACCATCCGCAAAGCGGATCAGGTGATTGTAGATACAAAGGCACATGGTGATTATTTTATTGAAGAATTTGGATTGGATATTCAGAGACGACATGTTTTGTATCTAAAAGCGGATGAGAATATATATTATCCGAGAGTACAGAACAAACCGGAACGTATGAAGGATCGTTTTGTGGTACTGTATTTTGGAAGTATTTTGCCACTGCAGGGATTGGATACGATTCTTGAGGCAGTGGGGATGCTAAAAGAAAAAAAAGATTTGTACTTTGTGATAGTTGGTCCGATCAAAGATTCATATACAAAACCGATCAGTGATTCCATAGAATATCATGATTGGTTATCGCAGGAAGATCTTGCAGAATATATAAGTTACTCTGATTTGTGTCTGGCAGGTCATTTTAACAAGGAAATTAACAAAGCGAAGAGGACAATCCCCGGTAAGGCATATATATACAGGGCTATGCAAAAGCCGATGATTCTTGGAGATAATGCGGCTACGCATGAATTGTATAATGAAGATATGCCGGGAATATATTTTGTAGAGATGGGCAATGCACGCAAATTAGCGGAGTGTATTGAAAAAATTGCAGAAAAGGAGAAGAGTGAATGAATATTGGGGTAATATTTGCAGGTGGAATCGGGCAGAGAATGAAAACGACTAAGCGTCCAAAACAATTTCTCGAAATGCATGGCAAACCAATTATTATATATACATTGGAGATATTTGAGAAGCATTCAGATATAGATGCGATTGTTGTGTCGTGTGTGCAGGAATGGATTCCGTATTTGGAGGAATTACTGGACCGGTTTCACATTACCAAGGTGAAAAAGGTGGTACCGGGTGGTACAACCGGGCAAATGTCTATATACAATGGACTTGCTGCAGCAAAAGAGATAGCAGGAGAAGAGAAAAGTATTGTATTAATTCATGATGGGGTGAGACCACTTATTAATGGCGATGTAATTACGAATAATATCCAGAGTGTGATAGAACATGGTTCTGCAATCACCAGTGCGGTTGTGAAAGAGACAATAATGGTTGTAAAAGATGATAATTCGATTGATTACGTGCCGGACAGATCACATTCGCGTGTTGCAAAAGCTCCACAGAGTTTTTGGCTGGAGGATATTCTTTCGGTTCATCAGAGAGCACAGCAGGAAGGAATATTTGATTTTATTGATTCCTGCACAATGATGAAGCACTATGGACATAATCTGTATTTGATAGACGGACCATATGAGAATATTAAGATTACGACACCGGATGATTTTTATACAATGCGTGCATTGCTGGATGCACAGGAAAATGCACAGATTTATATTGATTAGTGGAGGCTGTTCATGGGAAAAAAGGAATTCATTTATAATGAGGACAATTCATTTATTGCACATAGTAGTTCGGTAGAATGGAATAGTCTATGTAATAATAGTGTACTTATAACAGGTGCTACAGGGTTGATCGGTGCAACGATCGTGCGGGGAATAATGGAATATAATCGACTGAATGCAGGCAATATCAAATTATATGCGTTAGTTCGTAATCGGGAAAAGGCTGAGAAAATGTTTGCTGATTATATGGAAGATGGTACTTTGGCGCTTGTTGAAGGAGATATCAACACATTTGACGAGTTCTTGCCGGATGTTGATTATATTATACATGGAGCAAGTGTCACGGCTTCTAAGGATTTTGTAACCAAGCCGGTTGAGACGATCATGACAGCAATAGAAGGTACTCATAATATATTAGAACTGGCACGTAGAAAAAAAGTGAAGGGTATGGTATATATGTCTAGTATGGAGGTATATGGAACTCCGCTTGATGAACAGCCTCTTACAGAAGAACGAATGGGATATCTGAATCCGTTGGCAGTCAGAAGCTCGTATTCAGAAAGTAAACAGATGGTAGAGAATCTATGTGTTGCGTATAGTTCAGAGTATCAGGTTCCGGTTAAGATTATACGATTGACACAAACTTTTGGACCCGGTGTGGCTGCGGATGATGGAAGAGTGTTTGCTGAGTTTGCAAGATGTGCAACATCGGGCAGAGATATTCGGTTACAGACAACAGGAGCCACAC
>JBNMIW010000046.1:0-10251 GCA_050873485.1 Lachnospiraceae bacterium
ATGTTAAATGATCCGAAGATTCTGGTATTGGATGAGCCAACAGCAGGCTTGGACCCGAAGGAACGTGTGCGGTTCCGTAATCTGATCTCAGATGTAGCAAGCGAGCGGATCGTCATTTTGTCGACCCATATTGTATCGGATGTAGAGTATATTGCAGATCAGATCATGCTGATGCGTGGCGGCTGTATGATTGCGAGAGGAACCGTGGAAGAATTGGTAGAAACAATTGCGGGAAAAGTATGGAAAGTAGTAACGGATCACCGTAATGCAGATGCGTTGTGCGGGAAGTACGACATCATCAATCTGCGGCATGAACAGGACATGGTCGAACTGCGGATTGCATGTGATGGTAAGCCGGATGAAGACGCACAACCGGTCACGCCAACATTGGAGGATCTCTATCTGTATGAGTTTCGGGAAACAACAGAAGTAAAGTAGCAGAAAGGAGAAAAGCGATGGGAAGTTTGATCAAGTTTGAATTTCGGAAGATCTATAAGAAACGAATGAATATGGTGGTATGTTGTATCACAATTTTTCTGATTGCAGTATTTGGAATTGCTAATATTACGCAATCATATACCTATAATGAAAAAGGGGAGAAGGTATCCGGAAAGTTATATGTGAAATACATGAAGCAGATTGCAAAGAAGTCAGGAGGAGAACTTACAAATGAGAAGGCACAGGACATTCTGGCAGAGTATCAGAACATGGTGGCGACGCCGGGATACTATGAGGGCGAAGGGGAGGACGGACATTTTACGGATGAGGTCTTTTATTCTTATTTTATACCACATCGGCAGATTCTGTTAGATATTGCACATGTATATGATGACCCGGGAGTGCAGACCTGGGGCAGTAATCTGGATGAGTTATCGCTAAATGATATCAAGCCGTTATACGAAGCAAAGAAGGATCGGTTTCAGATGATCTTAGAGGCAGGATCAGGAGACTGGAATTATACGACGGCAGAGAAGCAGTATTGGACGAAGCAGTATGAAAAGATTGCAGAGCCGGTGACCTATGGTTATACAAAAGGATGGAGTACCTGGTTTGATATGGCTGGATTCTTTTTCTATGTGTTAGTTGGCATATTTATCATTATGTCAACGGTGTATGCAGGGGAATATGAACAGAAGGCAGACCATATTATTCTGACTACCAAGTATGGAAAGTCCAAGGTGATCGCAGCCAAGAACATAGCTGCATTTTTGTATGGATTTTTGTTGTCTACCGCATGTATGCTCATTATGGCGCTGGTATGCTTTGGATGGTATGGTGCGGAAGGAGCATCGCTGCCGGTTCAAAGTATTTATTTTCAGTCGCCTTATCCGCTTACGAATGTGCAGGCAGTCTTATTGTATGTGGTTATGTGCTATCTGGCATCCTTTATGATGATCGCCATAACGTTGTGGCTGTCGGCACGGATGAAAAATGGTCTGTCAGTATTAGCGGTCATGCTGTTGCTTGCCTTTGTTCCGATCTTTATGAACGAAAGCATGACCAATAGGCTGTATAATCACATATTAGCTTTATTGCCGTACAATGCGATCTTAGATGGTGGATATAATAAGATCTTATCCTATCCGTTTGGCTCCTGCGTGCTGAATTACATGAATATGCGGATTGTCGTATATCTGATTCTGGCAGTATGGATTGTTCCGTTTGCCGGACGTGCATTCTGTAGGCATGAAGTACAGTAAATGTGCTGGGTGTTTGCACGGTTCTGGTAGCGGAGCACAATGCTATATACGGCTGGGTGTGGCAATAAGCATGGCGTAAGTTTTTCGGAGATAACGTGGATGGCACATGCCCGGAAACGTAAAGAAAGCCATGTATGTTTATCCTATATGGTTAAGCAAGGCATTCTGATTACGCCGGTGCTTGGTGAGGTTCTTACGAACCTAGCACCGTTGCGTATGAAGCATAGCACAAGCGTGCCTGCGTACCATAAGGATAAACATACATGGCTTATTCATACCCTTTCACATGTGCCCTCACACATCTATCGTCATTTGCGCTGTGCAAGGGAATTAGTTTTTCTTCCAGGTGGAAGGTGATAGACAAACGAGCAACGGGAACAACTCCAAACGTCCGGCAAGCATATCAAACATCAATACATATTTTGAGAAGCCGGAATACAGATCAAAGTTTCTGGTCGGTCCAACGAGAGAAAGCCCGGGACCGATGTTACCCAAAGCGGAGGCAACGGCAGTAAAGTTTGTTACAAGATCAAATTCATCGACGCTGATCAATAGTGTAGAACCGACGAAAATCATCATATACACGATTAAAAAGATGTTAGCGGAACGAAGTACATTATGTGCTAATGGTTTTCCGTCAATTTTGATCACCTTTACATTACGGGGATGGCACAATTGTGCGATCTCTTTTTTTACGGTTTTAAGATAGATTAAAATTCGTGATATCTTAATACCGCCACAGGTACTTCCGGCGCAACCGCCAATAAACATCAACAAGACGAGAATGCTCTTAGATAATCCCGGCCATACATCAAAGTCGGCAGAGGAGAATCCGGCAGTTGTCATGATTGAACCAACCTGAAAGCTGGCATGGCGGAAACTTTCCTCGAAAGTATATCCGGTTTGGAAAATATTAAATGTAATGACTGCAATGGAACCAAAGAATATGGCAATGTACAGTTTAATTTCCTGCATGGAAATGGCATCCCGGAAACGTTTGATCCATACAAAGAAATAGAAGTTATAATTGAAACCGGATAAAAATAAAAATAGTGTCATAATGTATTGGATTGTTGGTGAATAGCTGCATATGGAATCATTTTTTACACCAAATCCACCGGTACTGGTTGTTGCAAAGGATGTACATACGGAATCATAAAATGGCATTCCTGCAATTACCAGGCTGATGATTTCTAACATGGTCAGTGCAAAGTAAATGGCATATAGATAGTACGCAGTTTTCTGAATCTTTGGCACCAATTTTCCAACATTTGGACCGGGACTTTCTGCCTTCATTAGGTATAGATCCTGTCCACCGCTTAAAGGAATCAGGGCAAGCATAAATACAATAACCCCCATACCGCCGATCCACTGGATGAAACAACGCCAGAAATTCATACAGCGTGATAATGGTTCAACGGCATGCAATATGGAAGCACCCGTTGTGGTAAAGCCGGAAATGCACTCAAACAAAGCGTTTGTAAAGGATGGAATCTCCTTGCTTAAAAAGAATGGCAGACATCCGGTTACAGATAAGAGAATCCAGCTAAGCGCAGTAATGACGAATCCTTCTTTTGCGTAAAACTTCGTATATTTTGGACGTTTTCTTGTAAGAAAAAGACCGACCATGAACATTGCGACAGAACACAGCAGAAAGTATTTTCCACAGTCTTCTCCGTAATAGATGGAAACGGTAAATGGTAATATCATCAAGGCAGCTACCGTATTCAAGAGCCAGCCTAACAAATAAAATATCATTGTTATATTCATAGCATTCTCCCTACGCCCGATCTAAGATGTCGGTAATATCGGTTAATCCTTTATTGGTAGTTACAACAATAACGGTGTCTCCGTTCATGATGCAGTCTTTACCGCTTGGAGTAATGATCTTGCCGTTACGCACAATGGTACAGATTAACAGATTCTTCTTCAGGTTAAGATCCATCAGCGGTTTGTCTGTTACCTTTGATTGCTGACGGATTCGGAATTCCAAAGCTTCTACACGGTCATCTAACATCCGGTGAAGTGTTTCGATGTTACTTCCCAACGAGTTCTGAAGGGCACGCACATACTGGATGATGGATTTGGATGTAATGTTTTTTGGACATGCAATTGTTCCGATTGGCATATCATCAATGACTTCCTCGAAGGACACTTTATCTACTTTTGTAATGATCTTTGCATCACTTACTTTGTTGGCAAACAGGGAAAGTACAAGATTTTCCTCATCAAGATTCGTAAGGGATACAAAGGCATCGGTTTCATCAATTCCTTCTTCTAACAGGAGCTGACGATCCGTTGCATCTCCGTTGATGATCATAACATGTGGGAGGGAATCGCTTAACTTTTCACACTGTTCAAAATTCTGTTCAATGATCTTAACCTGTAAATGAGCAGATTCTAAATGCTTTGCGAGATAATAAGCAATGGTGCTTCCTCCAATGATCATAACGGAACGGATTCGTTTTGCTTTGATGCCGATCTTCTGTAATAAGGAATGAATCTCAGCCGGTGGAATGATCACATACATTTTGTCTCCGGTATGAAGTACCGTATTTCCATCCGGAATGATCACATCGTGAGAACGTTCAATCGCACAGATCAAAGTATTGGTGTGTACTTTGGTCGCAAATTCATATACCGTCATATTGTCGACTATGGAACCCTGTGGAACCGGTAATTTGATCAGATTCGCACGACCTTTGGCAAAGGATGTAATATCTAGGGCACTTGGCACTTCAATCAGACGGGCAATGCTTTGCGCACATGCAAGTTCCGGATTGATCGCCATAGACAGACCTAATTCTTCGCGCAGGTATTTGATCTCATTAAAGTATTCCGGATTACGGACTCTTGCGATCGTATTACAGTTGCCGGCTTTCTTTGCAATCAGGCAACAAAGCAGATTGATCTCGTCTTTGCCTGTTACGGCAATTAACAGATCGCTGTCCTTGATACCGGCTTCTATTTGTACGCGGTACGAAGTACCATTCCCTTCGATTCCCTGAACGTCCAGATCAGAAAGCACACGGTCTAATTTGTCACTGTTTGTGTCGATTACAGTGATGTCATGTTTTTCTTCATTTAGTTCTTCTGCTAAGGCGTAGCCGACTTTGCCACACCCAACAATAATTATTTTCATAATGTTCTCCTGTTTCTTTACGAATAGTGAGCAACCCTCTTTGCTCCGTTCTATATAGGTTCTGCCGAACCGTTTCTATCATAGCACAATTCACAAAAATATACTATATTTCCGATTGGTATTTTAACTGCATTTTAACCGGATGAAAGATAATCTACACATATCGTTGAATGTGTACATAAATTTTGCCTTTTCGCGTATTGCCGCCCACATGATCAAATATGAACTTGCCATGTCCGCGGACAGAAAATACATCACCGTTATTCAATGAAATGCTGTTTCGACCGGTTATGTGGCCGTTTAATGTCACCTGTTTGTTTTCAAATAAGGCAAGTGCCTCTTTTCTGGAACATTTGAGCAACGAAGCTAAAATGACATCCAATCGGAGAGAGGCAACAGGAAAGGTCTCTTCTATCATAGTAGGTTCCAAAGCGGGAATGTCGGTTTCGACAATCTCACATTTGACGTTGGTGTGTTTTACTTTGGTCAACTCTTTGCAGATATATTCGGCAATCTGGGGAAGACAATATATAAATGCAGTCTTTTCTTTTACAATAATATCCCCCAGAGTATCCCGTTCAATCCCTAAATGCATTAAAGCACCTAAAAAATCGCGGTGGGAAAGGTCATCACTGAATTTTTCTAAGAGTGGACTTACCATAACAACTTTTATCGGAAATTCTCCGGGATATCCCAATTCTTCTTCCGAGCCAAAGCCGACTATTCGGCGTTCGCAAAGTTCACCGCCACCATTTAATTCCATATGTATATAGGTAATTTCGGGGCGCAATTCTTCCAATATCGCTTGTTCTGCCAAAGACAGAAAATTACTATATGTATATATATTCTGATTGTATGCCCTTTTGGCAAGATCGCTCAGGCGTCCTTTCAATATCTGTTCTTCTGTCATATCCATACTCCTTCCGTATGTGTTTACACATATACTGTGCAACTTGGGGTTATTTTAGCATATTTGGGCGGAAGAATCTATGTGAATGGTTGCATATTTGGAAAAATGATTTTATAATGGGACAATCAGGTTTAGAAAAGGAAATGGTATGAGAAAATGAGGTTTGTAATACAGCGTGTGACAAGAGCAAGCGTGACGATTGAGGAAAAGGTGGTCGGACAGATTCAAGAAGGTTTTCTGGTGCTGATCGGAGTAGAAGATTCCGATACAAAAGAGATTGCAGATAGGATGATCCGTAAGATGTTGGGATTGCGGATTTTTGCAGATGAACAGGGTAAGACGAACTTAAGTCTGGCTGATGTGGATGGACAGCTTCTTCTTGTTTCACAGTTTACGTTATATGCCGATTGTAAAAAGGGTAACCGGCCTTCGTTTGTGAAAGCGGGGAAACCGGATATGGCAAAAGCGATGTATGAATATGTGATTGAGGAATGCAGCAAACAGGTTTCGGTGGTTGAGACCGGAGAGTTTGGTGCAGATATGAAGGTAGAATTATTAAATGATGGACCATTTACCATTTTATTAGATAGTGCGGAGATTTGTTAGGGAAGGAGAGCCGGAAAGGCGAGAGGACATACATATGAAGAAAGAACAATTTCAGACGTTGTTACAGCAAAAGATTATCGTGTTAGATGGTGCAACCGGAACCAATTTACAAAAAGCGGGAATGCCGACGGGAGTCTGTCCGGAACAATGGATCTTAGATCATCCGGATGTGTTGGTGGATCTACAGACGGATTATATTAATGCAGGAAGTAATATTGTATATGCTCCGACATTTTCGGGTAACCGGATCAAGCTGGAGGAATATGGATTACAGGATCGGTTGGAAGAGATCAATACCAAATTGGTGGAGCTTTCTAAGAAAGCGGTAGCGAGAACCGGATATCGTGCATATGTGGCAGGTAATCGGACCATGACCGGGCGACAGTTATATCCGATCGGCAAGTTGATGTTAGAGGATCTGATTGATGTGTATAAGGAACAGATTCAGTGTCTTGTAAAAGCAGGAGTGGATCTGTTAGTAGTAGAGACGATGATGAGTTTAGCAGAGGCAAGGGCTGCGTTGATCGCTGCAAAAGAGACCTGCGATCTTCCGGTTATCATCAGCATGACATATGGTGAAGATGGAAGAACACTTTACGGAACCGATCCGGCAACCGCGGTAGTTGTGTTGCAGAGTTTAGGTGCGGATGCGATCGGTATCAATTGTTCAACCGGACCGGAGGAAATGATCCCGCTGGTGGAACAGATGAAGCAATATGCCAACGTACCAATCCTTGCAAAGCCAAACGCAGGTATGCCGGAACTTGTGGACGGAGAGACCGTGTACGCAATGACACCGGAGGAATTTGCAACATATGGAAGACGTTTAGTGGAAGCGGGAGCCGGAATTGTAGGTGGCTGTTGTGGTACAACCAGAGATCATATTACGGCTTTGGCACAGACTGTCCGATTGATGGATGTTCCGGAAGTTTCCAATAAGAGAAAACGTGTGGTTGCCTCTGAAAGAAAGACACAGGAGATCGAGTTAGACGGTGGTTTCCTGGTTGTAGGAGAACGAATCAATCCGACCGGTAAGAAGAAATTACAGGAACAACTGCGACAGGATAATCTGGATCTGGTCATTCAAATGGCAGAAGAGCAGGAAGAAAAAGGTGCGGCAATATTAGATATCAATGTCGGCATGAATGGAATTGATGAAGATGCGATGATGCAGAAAGTTTTATATGAAGTGACCGGTACGGTAAATCTTCCGCTATGCATTGACTCTTCTTATGTTGAAGTAATTGAACATGCTCTGCGTATTTATCCGGGACGTGCACTGATCAATTCAATTTCATTGGAGAAAGAGAAATTCGAAAAATTAATGCCAATCGCAAGAAAATACGGTGCGATGTTTATTTTACTTCCGTTGTCGGATGAAGGTCTGCCGAAGAATATTGAGGAGAAACAGAAGATTATTCATACGATATATGACCGGGCGATGGAATTAGGATTTACCAAAGAAGATATCGTTGTAGATGGACTGGTGGCAACGGTTGGAGCAAACCGGAACGCTGCGATCGAGACCATGGAGACGATCGCTTATTGCAAAGAAGAAATGCAGCTTGCAACGATCTGCGGATTGTCAAACATTTCATTTGGATTACCGGAGCGTGGATTTGTCAATACGGCATTTCTTACGATGGCAATCTCAAAAGGACTTACGATGGCAATTGCCAATCCGTCACAGGATCTCCTGATGAATGCAGCATATGCATCGGATCTGCTGCTTAATAAGGAAGGATCGGATGTACGATATATTGAGAATGTTAAATCCCTGTCCATGACTTCCGGGAACAGTGTTTCTGCGGCAAAACCGCAGGACAAAAAAACAGCGGAAAACACAAGCGATACATCGGCACATTCCAAGTTGTATGAGAATGTACTAAAGGGAAATAAACGTACCATGATAGAGGATGTAAAGGCATTTCTGGCAGCAGGAAATGCACCGCAGTCGGTGATCGAAGAACATCTGATACCGGCAATCAATGAGGTTGGCGTATTGTTTGATCAGAAAAAATATTTCCTGCCGCAGCTCATTTCTTCTGCGGAGGCAATGGAGACAGCGATTTCATATGTGGAACCGATGCTTCCAAAAGCAGAAAGCGGTGAGGACACGGCGACGATCGTGGTGGCGACTGTTGAGGGGGATATTCATGATATCGGCAAGAACCTGGTTGTACTGATGTTGAAGAATTATGGATATAACGTGATCGATCTTGGAAAGGATGTTCCAAAGGAAGAGATTGTGGCAACAGCGATGAAAGAAAATGCTGCCATTATTGGATTGTCTGCGTTGATGACCACGACTATGATGCGAATGAAAGATGTCGTGGAATATGCGAAAGAGCAGAATTGTTCTGCAAAGATCATTATCGGTGGAGCGGTGATTACGCAAAGCTTTGCGGATGAGATCGGAGCGGATGGATATTCGAAAGATGCGGCAGAGGCATGTCGTGTGGTAGAAAGACTATTGGAACAATAGAAAGTATTGGTTTGTGCGGCACTGAAAATGAAATGCAAATGTTTGTTAGATGAATGCGGCGCACGAATAACATGAAAAATATTTGTGTGTGCATATTATACATGAAAATACAGTGAAAACGTTTGACATGAAATCGAATAGTTGCTACAATACCCATAGTTGCGTAAAGATACATCTTGTCGTGTGTCTTGTATTGAGAAAGGTGGAGTAATTTTGAAGAAAATGGTATTATCCCTGTTGGTTGACAATACATCTGGTGTATTGAGCCGGGTATCGGGATTATTTAGTAGAAGAGGATATAACATTGACAGCTTATCAGTAGGTGTGACAGAGAATCCAAAGTATTCCCGCATGACAGTTGCGGTAAGTGGGGATGATCTTACATTAGAGCAGATCGCAAAGCAGTTGAATAAGTTAGAAGATGTTGTGAATATCACAGAATTAAAGGATGGACAGTCTGTTTGCAGAGAATTAGTTTTAGTGAAAGTTAAGACGAACCGTGAAGAGAAACAGCAGATCATTGCGATCACAGATGTGTTCCGTGCAAAGATAGTAGACGTATCGATTGAATCGTTAATGATTGAACTTACGGGTAATGCCAATAAGATTGAGGCATTTATCGGATTGTTGGATGGGTTCGAGATTGAATCGATCGTAAGAACCGGATTGACCGGATTAACAAGAGGTAGTGCTGATTTATAAGAGTCAGTGATACATAAATTATTATTTAGGAGGAACTGGAAAATGGCAGAAGCAAGAATATTTTACCAGGAAGATTGTAACTTATCATTATTAGATGGCAAGACTATCGCAGTCATCGGTTATGGTAGCCAGGGTCATGCGCATGCATTGAATGCGAAGGAGTCAGGCTGCAACGTTATTATTGGTTTGTACGAAGGCAGCAAATCATGGGCAAAGGCAGAGGCTCAGGGATTTGAGGTTTATACAACAGCTGAGGCAGCTAAGAAAGCAGATATCATCATGATCTTAATCAATGATGAATTACAGGCTGATATGTACAAGAAGGATATCGAGCCAAACTTAGAGCCAGGCAACATGTTAATGTTCGCTCATGGTTTCAACATTCATTTTGGATGTATCGTACCACCTAAGGATGTTGATGTAACAATGATCGCACCAAAGGCTCCGGGACATACAGTACGTTCTGAGTATCAGGCAGGTAAGGGTACACCATGTTTGATCGCTGTAGAGCAGGATGCAACTGGTCAGGCTCAGGAGATCGCATTGGCTTACGCTTTGGCAATCGGTGGAGCAAGAGCCGGTGTATTGGAGACAACATTCCGTACAGAGACAGAGACAGACTTATTCGGTGAGCAGGCAGTACTTTGCGGTGGTGTTTGTGCATTGATGCAGGCTGGTTTCGAAACACTGTGTGAAGCTGGATATG
>JBNMIW010000047.1:0-10216 GCA_050873485.1 Lachnospiraceae bacterium
GCCAATATCTCAAATTAAAAGAGACTATCGCCTCCGAAATCATTCCATTCCGGCAATAGTCTCCATTCATTCTATTATTCACAATTGCAAAGAGCAAACCCAGCCTTAGATGATAATAAACACCATTCCACCATTACTGTCATTGATGATCTTCTCCATCGTATCCTGCAAACGGATCTGCGAATCATCATTGATCTTGTTAGATTTGGAGATCAAGCCCTCTTCTACCATCTGTTCTACCGTCTTGCCAAAGATATTGATGTTCCACAAAGCTTCCGGCGAGGTTTTTAACTGTTCTTTCATGTTTGCTAAAAAATCCTTCGCCTGTTCCTCTGTGCCAACAATCGGAGCAATTTCTGTGGTTACATTGGCTTTGATAAAATGAAGAGATGGTGCATTTGCTTTGATCTTGATTCCATACTTGGTGCCATGTTTTATCAGTTCCGGTTCTGCCAATGTGATATCCTCATGATCCGGCATCACCAGTCCATACCCCTTCATCTGTACGCTGTTCATAGCTGCCGCAACATGTTCATACGATTTTCTCTTATCTGCAACTTCTTTGAGCATATTCAGGAAATCATATTCATTCTCCACCGGTGCACCCAACAGATTGGTCAACATTTCATAGTAATACTGCTCCGGTATTGTCAGCTTAATATTAACCGTTCCGTCTTTGAGATTAACATAGACAACGGCAGCATCCTGAATATATTCCGAATCTGTCCCCGGTAACTGATGAACTTGTTTCATTCCCTGCAAATCGTTCATGACCTGTTTGGCATATGCAACGACAGCCTGTTTGATCGGATGATCCATATCCAATGTTTCTGCCCATTTTGGAATAAAAAATCGAACCTGACTGATCGGAAACTCATATAAAATATGTTTCAGTATTTCTAAAATATCTTTTCCCTTCAGTTGATCACAATTGACCGGCAGCACTTTCACGCCATACTGATTCGTCAATTCTTCTGCCAGATCGATCGTTTCCGGGCTTTGTGGTTTCACACTGTTTAAAATTACAATAAACGGTTTTCCCAGCGTTTTCATTTCGTCTACAAATTCTTTCTCAACCGGATAGAATTGCTCTCTTCCAATCTCACCAAAGCTGCCATCACCGGTTACGATCACACCAATCGTTGCATGATCTGTCATTACTTTCTTTGTTCCGATATGTGCCGCTTTCGAAAACGGAATCTCATAGTCATACCATGGAGTCTTGACCAGTCTCTCTTTGTCTTCCTCCATATGTCCGGTTGCACCATCCACCATGTAACCAACACAATCGATCAATCGGATATTTGCATTTGTTTTGTCATCCAATGCAATGGTTGCGGCCTGCTTCGGAATGAATTTGGGTTCTGTCGTTGTGATGGTTTTTCCGGAACCGCTTTGTGGTAATTCATCAATGGTTCTCTGTTTTTCCGCCGAATTGTTCATATTCGGCAGAACCAGCGTTTCCATAAATCGCTTGATAAATGTAGATTTTCCGGTTCGCACAGGCCCTACAACGCCTATGTACATATCTCCCCCTGTCCGTTCCTTTATATCTGCATATACATCAAATTGCTCCCTCATAATATCCTCCTTAACCTTCTACACTCTACGCATAGTTATCCTAAAAAATATATATGCACAATTTTTTTATATATGCAAAAAAATAACGTTTTCGATTCCCCGCTCTTAAATATTGCACACAAAAGCCGGAAAACCGAAAACGTTATTTCATTCATAATATTATTCTTTCCATTGAAGATTCTCTGATTCAGAAGTACGATCTCTCATAAGCAGCTTCATGGATACTTCTCTTGCGTCCGCTCCATCAAAAAGCACCTCATTTACCGCTTCTACGATTGGAAGGGTAATATTATATTTCTTACCAAGAGAAAGTGCTGATTTGGCGGAATATACACCTTCTACAACCATTTTTACTTCATCCATTGCCTCCTGATAAGTCCTTCCCTGTCCCATAAGGAATCCGGCATTCCGGTTTCTGGAATGTTTGGAAGTACAGGTTACGATCAGATCACCGATACCGGACAGACCTGCAAGTGTCTCCATATGTCCACCCATTGCGATCACAAGCCGGCTCATCTCGGCAATACCTCTTGTCATAAGTGCTGCTTTGGTGTTATCGCCAAAGCCTAAACCATCTACAATACCTGCCGCAAGTGCAATCACGTTTTTCAAAGAACCACCTAACTCAATACCGATCACATCCGGACTTGTATATACACGGAATACATCATTCATAAATACATCCTGAATCGTTTCTGCAACTGCTTTTTCCTTTGAACCGGCAACAATCGTTGTTGGAATCTTCCGTCCCACTTCCTCTGCATGACTTGGACCGGAAAGAATTCCGACACGCGCCTGTGGACATTCTTCTTCAATGATCGTTGTCATGGTCTTATCCGTATGCTCCTCAATTCCTTTTGCCACATCTACCACGATCGTTCCACCGGTAATATATTCGGATGCGGATTTCATGGTAGAACGCACAAATGGTGATGGTACTGCACATACAACAAGCTCTGCATCCGCTAATGCATTTTGCAGATCTGTCGTAAAATCTACCGTACTTGGAACGATCACTCCCGGAAGTTTGTCGCGTTGTTCTCTGTAATCTTTTAACATTAACACTTCTTCCGGATCAATCGACCATACCGTTACATCATGTCCGTTTCCGGCTAACAAAATAGATAATGCCGTTCCCCAGCTTCCGGCACCTAATATACATATCTTCATTGTAGTGTTACCTCCCATATTATTCTGCTTTCTTTTGCACATCTTCTGGTTTCTTAGAGAAAATCTTATTTTCCTGTCCGTGTACCAGGCGTACGATATTAGCCTTGTGACGATAAAATGCCAATGCAGCAAACAGGAAAATGATCACATAACTTTCTATTAACTGCTGATTGGTATATGCCACCCGGGTTGCCGGATTCACATATGCTCCATGCATTCCTTCAACAAAAAATGTAACCCAGAACAACGTCACTACGATCAAAGATCCAAGTGAAACATAACGTGTGATCGCAACACAAAGAATAAATGCCAGCAGACAGATCACAATAATATGCCAGTCCAGCAATCCTAATACAACACCCGCTGTCGCTGCAATTCCCTTACCACCCTTAAAGTTCATATAGAACGGAAAATTATGTCCAATCACAACACCCAGACCACTCCATAGAATCATCGGATATAAAATATCCGGGAAAAAGAGCGTTCCGATCACTCTTGCTAATACGCATGCCACAACTGCTTTCAGCAGATCTCCAAGAAATACGATCAGTCCTGCTTTCTTACCCAATACTCTCAGTGCATTGGTCGTTCCGGAATTACCACTTCCATATTCCCTGATGTCAATTCCGTGTAGTTTCCCATAAATATAAGCAGTCTGAATCAATCCAAAACAATAACCAATTATAATGCAAAGAATCCGTATAATGATCTCCATGTCTTTTTATCAACCTTTCTCTTTTCGTTCCCTATATATAAAATGAAGCGGCGTTCCTTTGAATCCAAACGCATCACGGAAACGATTTTCAATGTATCTTGTATAAGAAAAATGTGTTAAATTCCTGTCATTTACAAAAATAACAAATGTAGGCGGTTTCACCGAAACCTCTGTTACATAATATAGCCGCAATTTCTTACCTTTATCAGACGGCGGTTCCTGCATTGCAACCGCTTCGGTCAGAATCTCATTCAACACACCGGTTCCAATACGGAGTGCATGATTATCCACTACCATATCGATCACATCAAATAACTTCGGCATACGTTGTCCGGTCTTTGCGGATATAAATATAATCTCTGCATAACTTAAGAAAGATAAGATCCTGCGGATATCTTCCGTAAACTTGTAGATCGTTTTATTATCCTTCTCAATTGCATCCCATTTATTCACTGCAATGATCATACCTTTGCCGCGTTCGTGTGCAATTCCCGCAATCTTGGCATCCTGTTCGGTAACGCCCTCTGTTGCGTCAATTACCAACACACATACATCTGCCCGTTCTACCGCGGTAACGGTACGGATAATTGAAAAGCGCTCAATCTCTTCCTTGATCTTATTCTTTCTTCGCAATCCTGCCGTATCAATAAATACATATTCCCGGTCATTACGTGTGACAACCGTATCGATTGCATCTCTGGTTGTTCCGGCTATATCAGATACGATCACGCGGTCTTCCCCTAACAGCTTGTTAATGATCGAGCTCTTTCCTACATTCGGTTTACCGATGATCGCAATCTTTGGCCGTTCATCTTCTTCCGATTCTTTCATTTCCTCTGTAAAATGAGATACAACCCCATCTAACATATCACCCAGACCAAGCTGTGATGCTGCCGAGATTGGAAACGGATCGCCCAATCCTAAATTATAAAATTCATAGACATCCGGCATAAATTTATCAAAACTGTCGACCTTATTTACAACAAGCACAACCGGCTTATGGGAACGGCGAAGCATATCTGCTACTTTATGATCCGCATCCACCAGTCCCTGTCTCACATCTACCAAAAACATGATGACATCTGCTGTATCCATTGCAATCTGTGCCTGTTCACGCATACTCTTTATAATAATATCCTGACTTTCCGGTTCAATACCACCTGTATCGATCATTGTGAAATTATAGTCTAACCAGTTTACATCCGCATAAATCCGGTCTCTTGTCACACCAGGGGTATCTTTTACGATTGAAATCTTAGACCCTGCTAATACATTGAACAAAGTAGACTTTCCTACATTCGGTCGGCCAACAATAGCCACGATTGGTTTACTCATTCTTTTTCTCCTTCTTTATGTTTACAACTTCATCTAGTTTACAATAGCCATAAATATTTGTAAACCCTTATATCGGAACAAAACGTCTCCCGATCATTCTGTTCCGTGTCATTCCTTTTCTTTAAGCATCATGACTGCCGCTAAATTTCCACGTTTTCCATTACTTGCACGATGGGAAAACAGCCAGTCCGGATTACAACAGGTGCACAGATCCGTAACATCCAGATGCTCTTTCCGGATTCCGCTTTCCAACAGTGTGATCTCGCATGCCTTTTGTAGATTTAACTGATATTTTCCATTTTCTTTGCGGTATAACAACGTCTCTCCGTAAGTGTCACCAAATACATCCGTAAAATGCTGTGCAACATCTTCACTTACCTCATAACATTTCTGGCAGATAGAAGGTCCGATCGCACATACTATGTCATCCGGATCACATCCGTATTCTTCATGCATATATGCAACCATTTTTCCGCCAATCTTTTCTACCGTGCCACGCCAGCCGGAATGTGCCATGGCGATCACTTTATGTTGCGGGTCGTAGAAAAACAACGGAACACAATCAGCATAAAATGTGATCATCGGAACTCCGGGTTCATTTGTCACAAGACCATCGATCTCTAAAATATCACTTTCCCGTACAATACCCTTTCCGCAGTCCTCCTTTGTTACTTTATGAAATGCGGTATGATGTACCTGATTTGAAAATACCAGCTTCTTTTCATCATATCCAAGCGTTTGAGCAAAACGCCGGTGGTTTTCCAATACATTTTCCCTGTCATCCCCTCTGGTAAAACTTAGATTCATCGCGCCTAAATACCCTTTTGACACACCACCTTTTCTTGTCGAAAAGCCATGGATCATATCTTCCTTGTATGCATCCAATTTGGGGAATGTAATGTACACGGTTTCCTGTTCCTCATGTAACACCGTACTGTGGTTATCATTTACATAAATTATATTCTCAATCATTCCTCTATCCTCCATCACCGGTAGTCTGTACCTCTAACAAACATAAGAAAATGCATCTTTTATATAGTGGACGGTATCAACAAGAATTGCCGCCACATCGAATCGGACCGGTGTCGTATCCGGCAGATTATGGCTGTATAAATAATACAATGCCGCCTTACTGATTCGTCGCTGCTTTGCAATACCAACAGCCTCTTCCGGCAGTCCATACTTAGTGGAACTGCGATATTTGACCTCAATAAACACATAATACTTTCCATGTTTCGCAATAATATCTACTTCACCTTGTTTGCAGCGATAATTCATTTCCAGAATCCGATAATCATTTGCCGCTAAATAATCCCGGATCAATCGCTCCGCCTTTGCACCAACTGCCCGTTTATTTATTTCGTGCATATATCCCCCAAAAGTTATCTCTTTAATTTGCTCTTGATCTTGTCCATTTTATCTACATATACTAAGATTTCCGCAACAACACCATATAATTCAGGCGGAATCATATCTCCAATATCTAATTTCAATAAGGTATCTGCCAGTCCTTCATCCTGATAAGTCGCAACATCATGTTCTTTTGCCTTCTCAATGATCCGGTCTGCAACAGCACCCTGTCCGGATGCGATCACCTGTGGTGCCTGATTCGAAGGATCATAATTCAAGGCAACCGCTTTTCGTTTTTTCTTCTCCATCCTGTTTCACATCCTTTTCTGTGATCGACGAGTATTACTTATGTTCTGGCATCAAATGTATAACGCTTGATACTTTTTTCCGCATTCTCATCAATCACTTCATCCACTACTTTATTGATCGATTCCTGCGGTTGTCGTTTTACTACTTCGTTGGTCAGGGAAAATCCCCGGTCTGCTAATTGCTTAGCAAGCATATTCATGTTATCCGCTACGATATCCACACTATCCTGATCATTTAAGTAAAATCTTGCATGAACATTGCTGCCGGTTAATGTTACCTTCACATCCGTTGCCCCCAAATGATCCATATCCAGATGTAACATCACGCTGATACCATCTTTTTTCTGCTGTAATTTCCGTTTATCTGCATATACATACAATTCTGAATTGGTCTGTTTGTTGGATAGTCTGACCGGCATCTGTGCATATATCATCTGATGATTCAACTGTTCCATAAACTGCATATTCTGACGCATATTCTGAAAACTCTGTTGAAATCCTTTTGTGTTGCCTCCATGTGAGGCAACGGCATCTTCAAATGATTTGGTATTTTTTAATACAGTCTCATACAGATCGTCAATTTCTTTTGGATCTTTCATCTTCTTCGGATCGATGGAAAATGCTTTTTTCACAATCTCCGACATCAGATCTTTTAAGGATGCATCCTGAAAGAGGTTTTGCAGTGTGGTATCCGGCAGATTATTCGTTTGTAATGTATGTAACATGTTCTGAAACAGATTGCCCTCTGAAGACGCATTTTGAAATAATCCGCTTACCTCCGTTTCCGGAACACCCGCCTGCGTTAAGGCTTTCGCAACGGTTTGAAATTGTTTTTCCGATAAATTGCTCTCTGCTTTCCCGACAAATGATGCGATCATTTTATTCATCATCTGTTCATTTGTTCCGGTTGCTGTCTCCGTCGTTGCAGGCTGACCGGATGTCATGGTATTTTTCATAATATGAGAGGCATCTTCTGTGTCGGATGTCATATCATGAGGTATATCCGTCTCTGCTGCATCCGCAATATTTTCTGTTATATCGGCTACGGTACTTTGTACCTGTTCCGTATCCGCAGATTCTGTTTCCGGTACAAACAGTTCGGATATTGTTGTTGCAATCTGTAACATGGTCTGTCCGTCTGTCCCTTGCGGAAATGCACTTGCAAAATCAGCAACCGACTCTGCCATTGCCGCAATATCACCGGTAAGAGAATGTTGCAAATTCTCATATCGTTCAAATTGGGTGATATTTTCAGCCGTTACCGGAATCTGCATCTTATTCATGGAAACAAGTGTCTGTAACGAAGTTCCTTCAAATTTCATACTTTGCGACAAAATCGTCACCATACTTGCCTTATCTACCGGCATTCCCGCATCCATCAGTTCTTTTGCAACCGTAAAATTCTTCTCTGTCGGAGATAGTCCTGCAAGATCTAACGCCTTCTCCAAAACCTGTGTCTGTGCACTGTATAAAGAATCAAATACCGGTTTTATCACAACCTGATTCGCTGTATTCTCCTTTACGGAAAACAGCAGCCGGTCTCCTACCCCTAATTCTACTCCCGCTTGTAATCTGGCCATTAGTTTCGCCTGATCTTCTAACGAAATCGTAACCTTATCCCCTACAATATCTAATATTTCTCCCCGAAAAACTTCGCCTTCTTTCAGGGCAGAAATATCCGCAGAGAGTTTTCCTGCCGCAGATTGTTCCACGTCAGTACCCTGTCTGGTTCTGATCTGTTCCGATACATTATTGTCATATCCGGTCACGAAACGCTGTCCAATCTGCATAGAAATACTCCTTTCTATCCTCTCTAAATAAAGTTCTTAATAAAAGTCCGTCTATGAATTTTACACGGACCTAATGTTTTCAATGCTTCGATATGTTTTGCACTTCCATATCCCTTATTTCCCGCAAAATCATATCCCGGATACACCGAATCCATATCCACCATAAACCGGTCTCTTGTCACCTTGGCGACAATACTGGCAGCTGCGATTGACACACTCTTTGCATCACCTTTTATGATCGACTCCTGCGGAATCGTTACTTCCGGAATGATCACCGCATCATTCAACAGGTAATCCGGTGTGACGGAAAGTTTACTGAGTGCCATTCGCATTGCAACATAATCTGCCTGTAATATATTGATGTCGTCAATACATTCTTCATCTGCGAATCCAATCCCGACCGCAACTGCCTTTTCCATGATCTCGTCATATAATTGTTCTCTCTTCTTGGCAGATAATTGTTTGGAATCATTCAGATAATAAATGTCTACATCCTTCGGAAGAATCACGGCAGCCGCAACAACCGGTCCTGCCAACGGTCCTCTTCCTACCTCATCTATTCCACATATATATCGGCAATCTGCATGTTTTCTTTCATATTCCTGCATGGCATATGTACGTTTTACTTCCTCTTCAAATGCAGTAATCTTCTTTCTGGCAGAAAGTGCCAGCTTTTGCACACCCGCCCGTTCGTCCTGTTCCCATTCGGTAGCAAGTTTTCGAAGTTCTTCTATATTTGCATTTTTCATAAGTTCTTTCATTTCACTGACTTTCATATGCTTCCTCCAATATAACAGATTACATCTATATAAAAATGTTCTGTGTTAATCGATCGTTCCAAACGAAGATAGCGGCCAGAGCCGGAACACTGCTTTTCCCATCAGATCCTCTCTCTTTACATTTCCAACAATGTCAAATCGGGAATCTTCGCTTGCATTTCGATTATCTCCCATCACAAAATATTCATCATCCCCTAATGTAACACCGTCATATGCTCTTCCGATCATACTTTCATCAATGGTTTCATATCCGTAATCTTCCTCTAACACTTTACCATTGATGTAAATGGTACCATTATCGTCAATCCGCACGGTTTCACCCGGAAGACCGATGATTCGCTTAATAAAATATTCTTCTCCGTCATACATCGGAAATACAACGATGTCAAATCGTTCCGGTTCTTTGAAATGATAGGAAAATTTGTCAACCCAGAGATTATCATGATCATGTAATGTATCATACATAGACTCTCCGTTTACTACGGTACGCTGTCCCACAAATGTGATGATCAGCCAGACAGTAACAAATAAAAATAATAAATATATAACTGTATCTATAATTTCTTTTTTGATATCAACACTCTTTTCTATTTGTGATTCTTTCGTTATTGTTTCTGAATCTTTTTTCTTTTTTACCATTCTTCTCACCTATTTCACCTTTCCGAATTTTGAGAGAGGCCAGATACGAAAGACTGCCTTTCCCTCCAGTTCATCTCTGTGAATATTTCCCACTTCTTCAAATCTGGAATCCTTGCTGTCATTCCGGTTATCTCCCATTACAAAATATTCATCATCCCCCAGTATGATATTACTCTTCGCTCTTCCGATCATATTAGCAGCAATGGTTTCATATCCGTAATTCTCTTCCAACGGTTCGTTATTGATGTAGATCGTACCATCTTCTTCAATCCGGATCCGTTCTCCCGGCAACCCGATGATTCGTTTAATGTAATACACAGAACTGTCCTGATAAGGAAATACCACTATATCAAATCGTTTGGGATCGGAGAATCGATAGGATACTTTGTCAATCCATAAATTGTCTCCATCTTCTAACGTATCATACATGGAACTGCCGCTTACTTCTGTACGCTGTCCCACAAATGTTAAAACAAACCACACTGCAAAGATTACAAATACAATATAAAGCAATGTTCCAACCAACTCCTTCACGATATTGATTTCTCC
>JBNMIW010000048.1:0-10163 GCA_050873485.1 Lachnospiraceae bacterium
TATTACTTACAAAGAAAATGAAAACAAAGACGATATCAAGATGGCATACAAATATACGGATAATGCGTATAATCAGTTGTATATGACATTTCCGGATTATATATATGTTACAACCAAACCGGAATTGATGATCACCAAACAGATTGTAAATGATACAGATACAACGGTTAAGATCACATTTGATCATATTAACAAGAAGTTCTACTGCTATGGTCAGGGACAGTATATGACCGATTATCTGAATCTGAATGAAGCGGTACGCGTTGCCTACGAAAATGCCGGTGTAGTTTTGGATGAGAATGGTGTGATCGTATGGCGTAAGATCGCAGTAAAGGATTACCATACGGTTGCAGATAAGATTAAGATCTATACGGTTGCAGATACAAAAGATACATTGTCCGCATGTATTTACATGATGGGTGTGTATGAAGAAAAGAATCCGGATCTGTCCGCTATGCAAAAAGATATAGCAGACGAAATGCCGATCGAGGATGTAATTCTCAAATATACCGGGCGACAGGGAACGGATATTACGGGATGTGACTTTGAAAATGGACTATATTATCTGTGCAAGGATGCACCGGTTATTACGAGATTTGCAGATGGCACATATGTGTTAGTCACCAGTTACAACGGACAGAAGATCCGTTATATCAACCCTCTTGAGACAGAGGATATTGTAGAGTCCAGAGAGGAATTTGAAAGTAAGGTAAAGGACAGTGGCAATGTCTTTATCAGTTATGTACGGTAAGATCAGGCTACACAAAGGAGAGATGGACTGCTATGACATTCGAGGAACTGCTTGCAATTGATAAGATGTCGAAAGCAACTGTATATGTGGGAAATACAAAGTATAACCGACGCATTGAGAACTTATATTTAGCGGATGACAGTGCGTTCATAAACCGGGTAGGACGGGGAGAACTCGTTCTTCTCTCGGATGCAGTGTATGCGGGAATGGAGGAGGATCTATCCACTGTAATAGAGAAACTTGCGGCAAAAAATGCAGCGGGAATCGTACTTGCGACCGGGGATCATTTAACCGGACCGGATGAAAAAGTGATCGCATGTGGAAATGAAATGGGATTTCCAATTGTGGCCATTCCATTTGAGGGAAGCTTATCTAAGGTAGTGGCAGCGATATATTATGCGATCTTCCGCAGCCGGGAAAAAGTGAAAAAAGCGGATGTGTTCATGCGGGAATTGTTGTTTGGAGATGAAGAGACGGCACTTAGCTATCTGCCACAATATAATTATGTGGGAAGCAGACAGCATATCGTAATGTATTTAGGGTTAGATCAGCCGGGAAGTGACATTGCATTATTGGAGGAAGTGGCCAGAGCAGTGCCGGCAAATTTGTCACTGCAATTGTTCAGTGTCTACTATATGGATATTGAGGGAGTTATTGTCGTATTGGAGTTATCCCAGAGAGAACCGTTAGAGCATGTCGTAATGCGGATCCTTAACGCGGTGCAGAATTCGCTTCAGGAAGTATTACATGGCAAATCGGTCAGTGCGGGTGTCAGCAGTATATTCTACGAGCCGGAACGAATGAGGGCATGTATTGATGAGGCGAAACGGGCTTTTGAGGTACAACGCGGCTGTGGAATAAAACATTCTGCAAGATATTTTGAAGAGATCGGTGTATATCGGTTTTTCTATGAATTCGGAAATGATATAGAATTAAAAGACTTTGTCATGGAGATCTTAGGGGAGCTGATTCAGTATGATGAGGAAAATAACAGTGATTATGTGAATACGTTGCAGGTATATTTAGAGGAAGGCAAGAATATCGGAGAAACCGCGCAGAAGCTGTATGTTCACCGGAATACGATCAAGTATCGGATCACGAAGGTGGAAGAGATCTTAAATATTGACTTAGAGGACACAAACACGATCTTCAATTTGCAGTTTGCATTTAAGATCCGGAAATATCTGGAAGGAAAAGCACATCCGTTTGTGGATGACAGACAAAAATAGACATAATAATTGTGAGTCGTTCACATAGGCAAAGAAAATACAACATGCTATAATTCATTTTGTTCAAAGGAGAACAGCATTGAAGCAAGTTCAAAAGCTGTTTTCCTTTTTTTTATTAAGTGTATGGGGAAATAGACAAAGAAGTCTGAAGTATCAAATTGATATTTCGGACTTTTTCTTATTTTAGAAAGGACGGTAAGAATTATGAAAAAGAAATTACTCGCCATAGCAATGGCAACAACGATGATGTTTAGTTTAGCAGGATGTGGTGGTTCTTCTTCTACAAAGAGCGGTTCTTCGGATTCCTCTGATAGTGGAGAATCAATCAAGATTGGTGTGTTGTTGAGTACGACCGGAGATTTTTCAATCTCGGAAACACCAATGAAGAATTGTGCAGAGATGGCAATTGATGAGATCAATGATGCCGGCGGAATCAATGGCAAAAAGATAGAGGCGGTATATACGGATTATGGTTCTGATCCATCTATGGCGGCTGAGAAGGCACAGGAGTTGATCCTGCAGGATGAGGTTTGTGCCATTGTAGGTACCAACTCTTCTTCTACCCGGTTATCGGTGGAACCGATCATTGAACAGTATGACAACCTGTTAGTGTATAACACATTTTATGAAGGTGAGACACCATCCAATAACGTGTTATATACCAATACGGTACCGAGTCAGCAGGTAGACGGATTCCTTCCTTATATAACAGAAAATCTTGGTAAGAAGATATTCTTCGTAGGTTCCGATTATGAATTCCCGAGAAATGCGATCAACTACGCAAAAGAAAAGTTAGCGGATCTTGGAGCAGAATCTGTCGGTGAGGAATATGCACCAACCGGAACAACAGACTTTTCATCCATTGTAAATAAGATCAAAGATGCAAAACCGGACGTTATCTTCTCAGCAGTAGCAGGAAATGATTCCGTATCATTTTATTCTGATTGTTCACAGTATGGTATCGACATGGAGGAAACACCAATCTGTTCCATTGCATGTCATGAAGGAACTGTAAAAGGTATTGGTGAGGCTGCGGTTGGAAGTTATTCATGCTTTAACTATTTCAACACGATCGATACAGATGCATCAAAAGAATTTGTAGAGAAATACAAAGAAAAGTATGGAACGGATACAACAGTTAACAATGGTGCAGAGTCTACTTATACCGGTATTTACATGTTAGCGAAGGCAATTGAAAAAGCAGATTCTACAAAACCGGCAGATATTATTGCAGCAGCAGCGGGCTTAGAGGTGGAATGTCCTGCAGGAACGATCAAGATGGATGAGAAGAATCACCATGCATGGTTGCCGGTATATATCGGAAAAGTTAACTCCGAGTTAACATTTGACATTGTATCCCAGTCAGATGATCTTGTGGAGCCGGTTGTTGAGTAACAGTTAACCAGAATGTGAGAGGCGGTGTATATATGGAATTAGTGATTTCCCAGATTATAAACGGAATCAGCGGTTCCGCAGAATTGTTTTTGGTAGCCATTGGATTGGTCATTACATTCGGTATGTTAGATGTTGTAAATATGGCACATGGCGAGCTTATTATGTTAGGTTCGTATATAGGATGTGTATTTGTGAATTCACTGCATGCACCGTTTTTCGTAGCAGTGATCGCAGCAACGTTACTTACCGGAGTGATCGGGGCGATCATTGAACAGGTACTGATTCGCCGGGTTTACGGAAAGGTAGCAGAGAGTTTGTTAGTTACCTTTGCACTTACCTATATTATCCAGCAGATCATCCGAATGATATTCGGTCCGGAAAATCAGAACATGGATGTTCCCATCAAAGGCAGTTTAAAGATGGGTACCGTTACGATTCCGTATTACAATATTTTCTTAATATTTATGGCAGTGGTTGTGTTGTTTGTAACACTTGGATTATTTTATAAAACTTCGTATGGTATGCAGCTTCGTGCCATTACCCAGAACCGGAAAATGACGCAGTGTCTTGGTATTAATTCCGGACTGATCGATAAGATCACATTTGCATACGGTAGTGCACTTGCGGGACTTGCGGGAGCGTTGATCGCTCCGACCGCCAGTGTCTCACCCGGAATGGGTGCAGATTATCTGGTAGATAGTTTTCTGGTAGTAATACTTGGTGGTTTGAATTCCATTGTCGGTTCTTTCTTTGGAGCAGCCGTAGTGCAGGAAGCAATTTCCGTTATGGCAAGTTTCATGAGTCTGGTAACCGCAAAACTTTTGATCTTCATTGTCATTATCATTTTGGTACGGTTTAAACCACAGGGATTGTTCTCATCAAAAGATAAGAGATAAAAGGGAAAGGAGTAAGATACATATGAAAGATAAATTAAGATCGATCACAATTGATAAATATATTGCCTGGATTATGTTTATAGTGTTAGCCTTCGTTCCCCTTTTTGGAAATCTCTATAACACACAGGTATTTGGAAAATTTTTAACCTATATGATACTTGCATTAGCACTAGATCTGCTTTGGGGCTATGGTGGTCTTATGAATCTTGGATTTGCCGTATTCTTCGGAGTCGGTGGTTATGTGTTTGGTATCAGCTTATCCTGTCAGAACGGACTGCCGGCATTTATGCAGGCGCTCGGCGAACTTCCATGGTTTTACAAACCGTTGCAGAGTATTCCGGTTGCACTTGGGTTAGGAATCCTGCTTCCGACGCTTTTGGCATTGTTCCTTGGATATTTTATCTTTACAAGTAAGATCAAGGGTGTGTTTTACAATGTGATCACACTGGCATTTGCAGGATTGTTTGAATTATTCATTACAACCAATCAGGTATATACCGGTGGATCAAGCGGAGTAAATGGTATCGGAAGCGGTCTTGCAAAGCTGACGATCGGAGGAAACCGGATCAGTATCAATCAGTGGTATTACATTGCATTTATATCTCTGATCCTTGTATATGCACTTTGCTTGTGGCTGACCGAGTGCCGGTTTGGTAAAGTCATCAAATCCGTAAGAGATAATGAGGCAAGACTTCAGTTCTTAGGATATAATCCGGCGGTATTTAAAATGGCAGTATTTGCAATTGCAGGTGCGATTGCCGGATATGCCGGAATGTTATATGTGCCAATGACTTCCTTCTTCTCAATTGAAAGTGCAGGCGTATCATTCTCTACAATGATATTGGTATGGTTAGCGGTTGGTGGCAGAGGCAACCTGACAGGAGCAATGGTTGGAGCATTGTTTGTCAGTTTCTTACAGAGCAAGTTATCGAGTGCGATGGGAGATATCTGGCAGCTTGTGTTAGGTGTTGTATTGATCGCTGTGGTATTATTCCTGCCAAATGGTGTGATCGGAACACTCAAGAATATGCAGTATAACCACAGGACGAAGAAACGCGTCGGTGCGGATGAATAGAACATAACCGACAGAATGGAGGCAATATGGGATATTTAGATTTAAAGAATCTGACAGTAGAATTCAATGGATTCCGCGCGGTAAATGAAGTCAATATGACCATAGCAAAAGGTGAACTTCGAACATTGATCGGACCAAATGGTGCAGGAAAAACAACGATCATTGATATGATCACCGGTAAGACGAAACCAACATATGGAAGCATAATGTTAAATGGTGAAAATATTGCAGGAAAAGATCCATATGAAATATCAAGTAAATATAAAGTAGGACGTAAATTCCAGGGACCGAATGTATTTGATTATATGTCGGTAGAAGAAAATATTGAAGTTGCGTTATCCGGTTTTTCTACATTGGGTAAGACATTCCGATACCGGAGAAATGCAGCAATTGCCGATGAGTTAGATGAGATATTGGAAAAGATCAATCTAAAGGATGAGAAAAATATTATGCCAACGTATCTGTCACATGGACAGAGACAATGGCTAGAGATTGGCATGGTGTTAGCACAGAAACCGGAAGTGATCACGTTAGATGAACCAACCGCAGGAATGACAGCGGATGAGACATATAAGACCGGAGAGTTGATCTTAAATGTCATGAAAGATAAGACATTGATCGTTGTAGAACATGATATTGACTTTGTAAAACAGATCTCACAGAAGATAACGGTGTTAAGTGCGGGAGAGATTCTTGCAGAGGGAAGTTATGATGAGATCACATCCAATCCGGAAGTTGTCCGCGTATATTTAAAGACCGATTGAGAAAGGAGAAAATGCCATGTTAAAAGTTGAAGATGTATCCGTAAGTTACGGAAAAAGTCAGGTAGTATATAATGTATCCTTTCAGATTGAAGACAATGAGAAATTGTTGATCCTCGGAAGAAATGGTGTTGGTAAGACCACACTGTTAAAAAGTATTATCGGTCTGTTAGGAACCAATTCCGGCAGTATTCATTTAGACGATGTGGACGTCACAAAGATGAAGCCGCATGAGCGGTCAAAAGCAGGAATCGCATATGTTCCGCAGGGAAGAGAGATTATCCCACAGTTGACGGTAAAAGAAAACTTAGAGCTTGGGGCACTTGCCCATAATGTCAATTATGAGGAAAAGGTAAAAGAGATTTTTGAGTATTTTCCGGTGTTGACACAGCACTTAAAGAGAAAAGGCGGTGTGCTTTCCGGTGGTCAGCAGCAGCAGCTTGCAATTGCCAGAGCGTTAATGAGTGATCCGAAGATCCTGATCTTAGATGAGCCGACAGAAGGTATTCAGCCGAATATCGTATCGGAAATTGCCAATATTTTGAGCAGATATCATGAAGAAAAAAAGGTGCCGATCATTGTAGTGGAGCAGAATCTGCATTTTGCCAGAAAGGTTGGAGACCGGTTCCTGATCATTCAGAAAGGCTCGGTAGTAGCCGGTGGTGGAATAGATGAGCTGACAGATGAGGTCAGCAAGAAATACTTGAGTGTATAAAAAGGAGATGAGCAGTATGGTTCGTTGTGATTATGACCGTATGAAAGATAAGATTGAGACATTTAGCAAGTTTGGAGATACAGGAAATGGTGGTATTACCCGTCTGTCTCTGTCAAAGGAAGCATTAGCAGCTAGAGCAGAATTTAAGAAACGGATGGAAGCATTAGGTGCAACGATCGTATCCGATGATATGGCAAATATCTATGCGACGATTCCGGGAACAGAGGATCTCCCTCCGATCCTTTCCGGTTCCCATTTAGATTCTGTCCGTCAGGGTGGTAATTATGATGGTGTGCTTGGTGTACTCTCGGCATTAGAAGCGGTAGAGACGATCGTAACGAATCATATTCCACATCGGCATCCGATCACAGTGGTTGTGTGGACCAATGAAGAAGGAGCCAGATTCGAGCCGGCCATGATGTCATCCGGTGTTATCTGCGGTAAATTTGCAAAGGAAGATATGTTAAAGAGTGAAGCAAAGGACATTCCGGGTTATACATTCGGGGATGCGCTAGAGGAAAGTGGCTGGAAGGGTTCTGTTGAAAATCGTATGAATCCGGCAAAAACAACGGCATGTGTGGAACTTCATGCAGAGCAGGGACCGGTGTTGGATGCAGAGGGCATTGATATCGGTGTTGTAGAAGGTGTGTGTGGAATGGTCAATTATGAGTTTACATTTGAAGGGCAGGCGGATCATGCCGGAACATTTCCGATGAAATACCGAAAGGATGCATTATATGCATGTGCCAAGGCAATCGATTATCTGCATACGGAATTAGATAAATTAGACGAAGATCTGGTATATACAACCGGTAAGATCTCAGCTCATCCGAATATTCACACGATCATTCCGGATATTGTACATATGACACTCGATTCCCGGCATAAAGATATGAATGTAATGAAACAGGTTGTAGATGTGATTCATAATATTCCATCGGAACTGGCAAAATGTAAAGTGTCCTATAAGGAAGACTGGGCGAGAAATACGGTGGAATTCCACAAACCATTTGTGGATAAAGTAGAAGAAAGCGCGAAGGAATGTGGATACACCTATCGTAGAATGTATAGTGGTGCCGGTCATGATGCGCAGTATGTGTGTGATGTAGTGCCGACGACCATGATCTTTGTACCAAGTGTAGACGGACACAGTCATTGTGAATTAGAATACACGCCGGTGGAAAACTGTCTGAAAGGCGCAAATGTACTGCTACATACCTTATTGAAGATTGATGAAAGTGAAAATTAAAATTTGTTTAGTTGAATTGAATTTTGCGACTGCCGCATTCTCGGGAAAACGGAGAATGTGGCAGTTTTTTCTTGACGAAACAGAGAGAATAGGTAAAATGGGAAAAGGAGGAATTGACATATGTTTAATCGAACATCGTTACATATTGCTATGTTGGTGTGGGGGTGTATCTTTTCCCTGATCGCCGCATTATGCATGTTTATGAGTCGCAATTTTGATAAAGAAAAGAGAAGATGGTTGTTATACATTCTGTTGTGTTCGGCATGTCTATTGTTAAATGATGCGATGGCTTGGGGATTTCGCGGACTACAGGGAACGGGTGCGTATTTTGCAGTACGGATCAGTAATGCGGTCGTTTTTTTCTTAAGTGATGTAATGGTCTTTTTTTACCATGGATATTTGTGTTATTCCCTGTTTGGAAAGAGAAAACATTATGTGAAAAAAGGAAAAAGCCTCCCTATTGGGAAACATATACCACTTGCCAGAATTCATGCGGTATATATTATTTCCGTTATGGGGATGTTACTCGTATTCATATCGCAGTTTACCCATTTGTATTATTATATTGATGCAGACAACATATATCATCGGAATCCCGGGCATGTGATATCTATGGTGCTTCCGATGATCTGTATGATATTGGATGTCACAATATTGATCCCATATCGAAAAAAAATCAGCCGTTTGACGTATGTGTCATTGATCTCTTATATTATTCTGCCATTTATAATGGTGGTGATACAGACGTTTTATTATGGAATTTCACTGACGAATATTGCCATCAGCATATCTATGATCTTAATGTTTGTGGTCGCTATGGTGGAGCAAAATGAGAATCTGGCACGGAAGGAAAAGGAAGCGGCGGAATTGCGTATTTCGGTTATGCTTTCACAGATTGCACCGCATTTTATCTATAATACATTATCCTCTATTCAACAGTTGTGCAGAAAGGATCCTGCTTTGGCAGAGGAGACGATTGGGGAGTTTGCATTATATTTGCGAGGTAATCTGGATTCACTGAGCGAGACGGAACCAATACCATTTGATAGAGAATTTCAACATGTACAAAGCTATCTGGCAATTGAACAGAAACGATTTGGTGATCGTGTAAAAGTGGAATATGAGATAGAGGAAGAAGATTTTATGATTCCGGCACTTGCACTACAACCGCTGGTGGAAAATGCTGTCAAACACGGATTGTGTAAAAAAGAGGGTGGCGGAACAATCCGAATTAGTACACAGCGAAAGAATAATATCGTATATGTTACAGTACAGGATGATGGAATTGGCTTTGATATGGAGAAGGTATCGGCGACGGATGCGGTACATGTGGGAATTGACAATGTTGCCAGTCGATTAGAGAGCATGTGCGGGGGAAGTCTTAAGGTTGACAGTAAGGTAGGTAAGGGAACGATCGTAATGATTACGTTACCACAGAAAAGGAGATAATATGAAGATAATTGCTGCAGATGATGAACCATATTCATTAGAACGTCTGGTAGAATGCATAACAGAAGCTGCACCGGATGCAGAGATTGCATCTTTTGAAAATCCAAAGGAATTATTATCGTATGTGAAAGGGCATGCTGTAGATGTTGCATTTCTTGATATTGAAATGGGAACCGTATCCGGTATTGATATTGCAAAACAGTTGAAAGCAAGGTATCCGAGGGTAAATATCATATTTGTGACAGCATACAACAAATATATGGCGGATGCATTTAAACTGCGTGTCAGCGGTTATGTGGGAAAACCGGTCAGAACAGAGGATATTATTGAAGAATTGAATGGATTGCGGATTCCGGTCATGCCACCGAAGGAGAATGTCCTGACTGCAAAATGTTTCGGAACCTTTGATGTGTTTATGAATGGAAAACATATAGAATTTGAACGTAGTAAGACGAAAGAAATGTTAGCTTATCTCATTGATCGGAGAGGAAGTGAAGTGACCTCCGGAGAGCTGCGGGCAGTGTTGTGGGAAGATGCGGAAACAGATGAAAATACGCGATCTTATCTTTCTAAAATACAAAAAGATCTAAAGCATACACTTGCTGCGATCGGAATGGAGGATGTACTTCTTACATCCTGGGGA
>JBNMIW010000049.1:0-10069 GCA_050873485.1 Lachnospiraceae bacterium
ATCATTTACATGAATATAATCTCTGACGCAGGTGCCATCCTTTGTATCATAGTCGGTTCCGAAGATAGAGATAAAATCCCGTTTGCCATTCGGTACCTGTAAGATCAATGGAATCAAATGCGTTTCCGGATTGTGAGCTTCTCCGATCAGTCCGTTTGGATGAGCACCGCAGGCATTAAAATAACGGAGGGATACAAAGCGGAGATTGTGAGCATTTGCAGTCCATTTGAACATCTTCTCCATGGACAGTTTGGTTTCGCCATAGCAGTTGGTTGGAAGTGTACGGTCTGTCTCTAAGATTGGGATTCGTTCCGGTTCGCCATAAGTGGCAGCGGTGGAAGAAAATACGATCTTATCAATACCATGTGCAACCATACTTTCCAGTAAAACTTCCGTTCCGCAGAGATTGTTATTGTAATATTTTAATGGCTTGATCATACTCTCACCTACTTGTGAATTTGCGGCAAAATGAATGACACCATCAATGTCTTCTTTGTCAAATACAGAATCGATAAATGCCCGATCGCGGATATCTCCTTCATAGAATTTAGCCTTTGGGTGAACAGCTTTACGAAATCCCGTCTCTAAGTTGTCGACTACAACGACATCCTCGCCTGCATCAATTAATTCATATACGGTGTGTGAACCGATATAGCCAGCGCCGCCTAATACTAAAATACTACTCATAATCTTATCCTCCTAATTCTTCTTATTATATTTGTATCGCATCATTGCGATATATTTTGTGATGAGATGTGTTCGAATCATATTGTATTTTTATAATACTTTCATGCCACCGTACTTACGGATCTTTAATACATCACAGGCACCTTCACCAAAAAGTGTTTCCATGCCTTTTTTATATTCGGCAACGGCTTCGTTTTTGACAAATGCCTGAATGGTTCCGGCAAAACCACCTCCATGTACACGGCTGACACCGTTTTTTTCTAATAAAATGTCGCTAAGTGCAAGTGCAACTGATACATTCTGATGTTCTACATCATGGCAGGTGTAGACATTTTGCAGATATTTGTAAGAAGAATCACCGGATTCTTTTACAGTCTGTAAGAATGTGTCAAATTGATCTGACTGTAAAGCGGCTACTTCTTTTTGTACACGTTCATTTTCATATACAAAGTGGATGGAACGCAGAGCAGCACGGTCATTGACTTTCTCACGGATAACATTCAGATTGGAAAGTACATCTTCCTTGCTGACTTCACCGAGTACTTCCTTGCCAAAGCAGGCAGCAGCGGCTTTCATCTCGGTTGGAATTGCTGCATAATCCGGAGTTAAGTCTGCATGAGAACCTTTCGTATCGGTAATACAGAGGCTATAGCCATGCGCATCTAAGTCAAATTCAACGCGTTCTACCATTGGATCACCCGGATTGGCAAAATCAATATGAACAAGACTTCCGACGGAGCATGCCATCTGATCCATTAAGCCGCAAGGCTTTCCAAAGTATACATTTTCTGCGTATTGTCCGATGATTGCAATCTCAATTGGGGAGATTGTCATATCATTGTATAATCCGGAAATGATCGTTCCGATGATCGTTTCAAATGCAGCGGAAGAGGAAAGCCCGGCTCCGATCAGAACATCGCTTGTGATATATGCCTGAAAACCGCCAATCTTGTGACCATGCTCTGCTAATCCTGCAAGCACACCCTTGATCAGAGAAATGGTTGTTCCTTCTTCCTCCGGTTTCTTTGTAAGGTCATCTAATGAAATGGTGATCAGGTCATAACCGTCTGAGATAACTTTTACGATTGGTTCGTCTAATGCTTTAACAATAGCGATGGCATCATTGTTAATGGAAGCGGCTAAAACTTCACCATGCTGGTGATCTGTATGATTGCCGCCAATCTCACTTCTTCCCGGTGCAGAATAGATCTCAACCTCATCCGTTCCAAAATGTTTCTCATATGTTGTAATTGCATTGATATAACGATTGGTCTGATATGGAATTCTGGCATGGTCTACATAAATGTCCGCTAATCGGTCTGCAAAAATCTGGTTTTGTAATTGTTCCTTTAATACGTCGGTTTGTAACATGATTGTCCTCCTGTTAGTAAATTCATAATATTCAATGATTCGATCCGGTTTCATTTCGTATGTTATGTTGTTATAGTTATCATAAAATAGATATAGTAAATAGTCAATTACAATTTAGTAAAACTTTTACTTGTGAAATTTACTGATGAAAACTAGGTGCGTTATAGACAAAATAGGATTAATGTGATAGTATAAAAATGCAAAAAGAGTAAATGTTTACTAATCGGATTTACTGATGTAGAGACGGTAATCAGACATAGAGAATTCATATCATATACAGAGGAGGTCTCATATGGCGACGATTAAAGATGTTGCGGCTAAAGCAGGGGTATCACCGGCAGCTGTTTCCAGAATATTGAATAGAGATATTACATTGTCGGTATCGGAAGATACGAGAAAACGTGTGTTAGAAGCGGCAGAGCAATTGCACTATCATAAGAACCGGACGGTGAACAAGAAGGATTTTAGGTTGGGCATCGTACAGTGGTTCTCTGCGGAACAGGAGATGCAGGACAGCTATTATTTATTGATTCGGAAAGGAATTGAAGATTTTTGCAAACGGAACTCGGTATTGATCATTCGGACATTTAAGAGTGACACTAATTATACGGAGACACTTAAGAATGTGGATGGATTGGTTTGTATTGGTAAGTTCAGCAAGCAGGAGGTTCGTCAATTTATTGCGATATGTAAGAATACGATTTTCTTAGATATGACAGTAGATAACTACGAGATCACAACGGTTACAATGGATTTTCACCAGGCAGTTACGATCGCGTTGGACTATCTGATCAGCTTAGGACATGAGAAGATTGCATTCTTAGGCGGACAGGAATATGCAGGAGCAGAGCGGATTCGGGATGAGCGAAAACATACATTTACTTCTTATATGAAGAAACACAAGCTTGATTACAAGAGTTTTTTACGGGAGGGAGAATTTAACACAGCCTCCGGATATGAGATGATGGTGGATCTATTGAATGCAGAGCAACTGCCAACTGCCGTGTTTGCAGCAAGTGATGCAATTGCCTTTGGCGCAATGAAGGCAATTCAGGAGAAAGGATTATCTGTTCCGGAAGATATTTCGGTAATCGGTTTTAATGATACGGAGATGGGGGCTTATACTTCTCCTGCACTGACTACAATTCATGCTCCGGCATATGACATGGGACAGCATGGAGCCAATCTTTCCTATGTGGCCTCCAATTTAAGCATTACAACACCATTAAAGGTGAAGATTCCGTGTTATCTGGTGAAACGGGACTCTTGTGCAACGTGCAGGAAGTGAGTTGGTTATTTGTGATATATTTAGAAAATATTTTAGGAATGTGGGAAAATATGTGAAACCTGCATAAAGAAAAAAATACAATCTGAGAGGATTGTATTTTTTTTAAGAAAATCATGACAATGGCAAAAAATAGTAGTACACTGTTACGGTTGAAAATAAGAGAAAAGAGGCGTTAGAATTTGAAGTATATGAAACAGTTCTGTTTAATCATGTTCATTTCATTTTTAGGAGAAGTATTACACCATTATCTGCCATTGCCAATTCCATCAAGTATTTATGGTCTGGTCATTTTGTTTGTGGGTCTGATGACCGGTGTGGTAAAGTTATCTCATGTAGAGGAGACCGGCAGATTTTTAATTGAGATCATGCCGCTGATGTTCATTCCGGCAGCAGTTGGATTGTTAGAAAGCTGGGGAATTATTGCGCCGATCTGGATCCCAATTATTGGAATTACTTTGATCACAACTGTGATCGTAATGATCGTATCCGGCAAGGTAACTCAGTTTGTGATTCGCTTGGAGGATCGGGAAGAAAAATCATTTGGTGCAAAAGGGGTGGAAGTGAATGAATGATCTGTTTGTAGAATCGGTATTCTTCGGTGTGGTATTAAGTCTGGTTGCTTATGAAGCAGGTGTTCAGCTGAAAAAACGAATAGATTTTATATTATTTAATCCATTATTGCTTGCGATTGCTATTACCATGGTGGTATTATTGGCATGTCATGTGGATTATGATACATACTATGAAGGTGCGAAGTACTTAAGTTATCTGTTAACACCGGCAACGGTATGTCTGGCAATTCCATTATATGAGCAGATGGAATTGTTGAAAGGAAACTGGAAGGCAATTGTGGTTGGAATCTGTACCGGTGTATTAACCAGTCTTACGAGTGTATTCGTATTTTCCGTCGTTGCAGGACTTAATCATAAACAATATGTAACGATGCTTCCGAAGTCGATCACAACAGCAATCGGCATGGGGGTATCGGAAGAACTTGGCGGATATGCTACGATTACCGTTGCAGTGATCATAATAACCGGATTATTTGGCAATATGATCGCAGAGACAATCTGTAAGGTATTTCGGATTGAGGAGCCGATCGCGAAAGGAATTGCGATTGGAAGTTCATCCCACGCAATGGGAACTTCGAAGGCAATGGAGATGGGCGAGATTGAAGGAGCGATGAGCAGTCTTTCGATTGCGGTAGCAGGATTACTTACAGTTGTCGGAGCTTCGATATTTTCTAACTTTATATAGAATATCTTATGAGATCATACCTCTATATCAAGAATGATTTCTTAAGATAGATCACCAAGAATCAGGATGGATAACAGGAGGATGTTTGAATGAATACAAAATATGTATTTTTGGATATTGATGGAACTTTAGTAGGCGCAGATGGTAAAGTGCCGGCGAGTGCGATGACTGCGATCAGGCAGGCAAGGGAAAATGGTCATAAGATCTTTATATGTTCAGGACGCTGTCGGTGCGAGATGCATGAGAATATATTGTGTGTTCCATTGGATGGAATAGTAGGTTCTGCGGGTGCCTATGTAGAGATTGACGGTAAGGTCATTTTTCATCGTGCCATGACAGAAGAGATGAACGCACGGTTGTTAGATTATTTTCTGACAAGGGGTATGGCGATCTTACTTGAAACAAATGAAGAACTGTATGGAAATGATGTTGCCATCCGTTACATGCAGGAAAATGTAGATTATTGTGAGGCGAATGGTCTGCCGTATGATAAGCCTTTATATGATCTGGTAAGACCATTAGATGATGTGAAAGAATCGGCTAAACTGGCGGTGAATAAGCTGATCTATATTACGAAGAAATATGATCCGGAAGAGGTACGCAGAGATCTGGGAAATGAGTTTACCGTGGTAGACAGTGCAATTGACATGCCGGGAGACAGTGGTGAGGTATCTGAGCCGGGGATGCACAAGGGTGTTGGTATTGAGACAGTGATCCGGTATTATGGAGCGGATATGGCAGATACCATTGGTATCGGCGACGGAGAAAATGATATGGGTATGCTTCGGGCATGCGCAGTTGGAATTGCAATGGGAAATGCGAACCCAATCCTTAAGGAGATTGCTGACTATGAAACAAGCTCCGTAGGGGAAGATGGAATCAAGAACGCATTTATGCATTATGGACTGATATAAGATGGATTCGATAGTGCGGTATGATGAATGCAATAATAAATGTGAGTTATTAGCATAAAGTGTGATAGATGATATAGGAGAAAGATATATGGCGTATGTATACTTTGCAAGACATGGGCAGACAGTGTGGAATGTTGAAAATAAGATCTGTGGAGCAACCGACATTGAACTGACAGAATTAGGACATCAGCAGGCGATTGAACTCGGTGAGAAGATCGTGGCGGAAGGAATATCATTTGATGAGATCTTATATTCTCCACTTGTGCGGGCGGCGGAGACAGCAAGACATGTGTCTGAGGTGACAGGGGTTCCGATGCGGGAAGAACCGAGACTGAAAGAGCAGAACTTTGGAAAGTATGAATCGACGCCACGTCATGGAGAGGAATTCGAGGCGGCAAAGACACATTTTATTGATCACTATGATGGTGGTGAGTCTATGTTGCAGATGGCACAGAGAATCTATAATCTGTTGGATGAAGTTATGGCAGGAGATAAGACATACCTGTTAGTGGCTCATAATGGAATCTCACGTTTTGTAGAGTCGTATTTTCGCGATATGACGAATGAAGAATTCGCAGCATTCGGCATACGGAATTGTGAGATTCGGAAGTATGGGAGATAACAAAAGATAGAAAAAGCGGCAAATGCGTATCAATAAGGTTTTTACTTGCATTTAGCTTGTATTTATGCTAGTATCAAACTAACTGTGAAAGTGACAGAGTCGTCCCGGAGTTGTTATGACTCTGGGATTTTTTATAACAGGAGGTATATCATGCAGATCACAGACGAGACAATTGAGTATGTTGGAATCCTTGCAAAGTTGGAATTGTCCGATGAAGAGAAGGAACAAGCCAAGAATGATATGTCCAATATGTTGGAGTATGTCGGTAAGTTAAATGAATTGGATACAGATGGTGTAGAACCGATGAGCCACACATTTTCTGTACACAATGTATTTCGGGAAGATGTTGTAACCAATGGGGATGACAGAGAGAATATGTTAAAGAATGCACCGGAGCAGAAGGATGGAGCGTATAAGGTGCCTAAGACATTTGACTAAGACGGGAAGGAGAACAACATGGATTTGAGTATGACTGCCGTAGAACTCGGCAAGAAGATACGGAATAAAGAGATATCAGTAGTAGAAGCTACAACAGCATATCTTGACAGTTTAGAAGCAAAGGATAAGGAGATCAATGCATTTGTTACGATCGACCGTGAGGGTGCATTGGCAAGAGCGGAAGAAGTTCAGAAGTTGATCGACGATGGAACACTGACCGGACCATTAGCGGGAGTTCCGGTTGCCATTAAGGATAATATGTGTATTGACGGAATGTTGACAACCTGTTCTTCTAAGATATTGAGTAATTTTGTACCAACCTTTACCGCAACCGCAGTAGAGAAGTTAGAGGCAGCGGGAGCCGTGATCGTTGGTAAGACGAATATGGATGAATTTGCAATGGGTTCCACAACAGAGACCTCCTATTATGGAGAGACAAAGAATCCATGGGATCTTGCAAGAGTACCGGGTGGTTCTTCCGGTGGATCTGCGGCAGCAGTTGCAGCCGAGGAAGTTCCTTATGCATTAGGTTCCGATACCGGTGGAAGTATCCGTCAGCCGGCAGGATTCTGTGGTGTGACAGGTATTAAGCCAACGTATGGTCGTGTATCCCGTTACGGATTGATCGCATACGGATCTTCTTTGGATCAGATCGGACCACTTGCAAAGGATGTAACCGATTGTGCTACGATCTTAGAGGCAATCTGTGGTAAGGATGATAAGGATTCTACCTCCGTTAAGGAATCAGGGGATGATTTCACAAGTGCATTGGTAGATGATGTAAAGGGTATGAAGATTGGTATTCCAAAAGATTATCTTGGGGAAGGATTAGATCCGGAAGTAAAGGATGCTGTATTGGCGGCAGCGAAGGCATTAGAGGCTAAGGGCGCCATTGTAGAAGAATTTGATCTAAGTCTGGTGGAATATGCAATTCCGGCATATTACATTATCGCATCGGCAGAAGCAAGTTCGAACTTAGAGCGTTTCGATGGTGTGAAGTATGGTTATCGTACGAAAGAGTATACAGATCTTCACAACATGTATAAAAAGACACGTTCCGAAGGTTTTGGACCAGAGGTGAAGCGTAGAATTATGCTTGGTTCTTTTGTACTTTCTTCCGGTTATTATGATGCATATTACATGAAAGCACTTCGGACAAAAGCATTGATCAAGGGTGCATTTGATAAGGCGTTTGAGAAATATGATGTCATTTTAGGACCGGTTGCACCGACAACAGCACTTAAGATGGGTGAGTCGTTAAGCGATCCGATCAAAATGTATTTAGGAGATATTTATACCGTATCTGTAAACTTAGCAGGTCTTCCGGGCATTTCCCTTCCTTGTGGACAGGACAGCAACGGACTTCCGATCGGTTTACAGCTTTTGGGTAAGCATTTTGATGAAAAGAGTATCATTCGGGCTGCATACGCATTTGAACAGACGAGAGAATATCAAAGACCTGCATTTGCAGTAGAAAGGGAGGCTTAGACATGAGTAAAGCATATGAGACAGTCATTGGTTTAGAGGTGCATGTAGAATTAGCCACCAGGACGAAGATTTTCTGTGGATGCTCGACTGCATTTGGCGGAGCACCGAATACACATACATGTCCGGTATGTACCGGTATGCCGGGTTCCCTTCCGGTATTGAATAAGGAAGTTGTGAATAAGGCAATTGCAGTTGGTCTTGCAACCAATTGTACGATTACACAGAATTGTAAGTTTGACCGTAAGAAGTATTTTTATCCGGACAACCCACAGAACTACCAGATCTCGCAGTTGTATTATCCAATCTGCCGGAATGGTAAAGTGGAGATTGAGGTAGAAGGTAAGAAGAAATGGATCGGTATTCATGAGATTCACATGGAGGAGGATGCCGGTAAGTTAGTGCATGATCCATATACCGATAGTTCTTTGGTAGATTATAACCGTTCCGGTGTACCTTTGATCGAGATCGTATCGGAACCGGATATGCGTTCTGCGGAAGAGGTGATTGCCTACTTAGATAAGCTCCGTATGACAATTCAGTATCTTGGAGCATCTGATTGTAAGCTGAATGAGGGTTCCATGCGTGCTGACGTGAACCTCTCTATCCGTGAGGTAGGAGCAGAGGAGTTCGGCACCAGAACCGAGATGAAGAACCTGAATTCCTTTAAGGCAATTGCCAGAGCGATTGAGAATGAAAGAGAGAGACAGATCGATCTGTTAGAGTCTGGTGAGAAGGTCATTCAGGAGACAAGAAGATGGGATGATGCAAAGGAATATTCTTATGCAATGCGTTCCAAAGAGGATGCGCAGGATTATCGTTATTTCCCGGATCCGGATCTTGTTCCGATCCTTATCAGTGATGCATGGTTAGACGAGATCCGTGCAAAACAGCCGGAATTCCGCGAGGAGAAGAAGGTAAGATATCAGGAAGAATATGGTCTGCCGGAGTATGATGCAGACATCTTAACCGGTACGAAGAAGTTAGCAGATATCTTTGAAGAGACCGTAGCATTAGGAGCCAATCCGAAGAAAGTTTCCAACTGGCTGATGGTAGAAACCATGCGTCTGTTGAAGGAACATGAGATGGATGCAGAGGATATTACATTCTCCGCAGAGAACCTTGCCAAATTGATCAAGTTGGTAGATTCCCAGGCAATCAATTCGAGTGTTGCCAAGGAAGTATTTGAGATCATTTTTGAGAAAGATATTGATCCGGACAAATACGTGGAAGAGAAAGGACTTAAGACCGTCAATGATGAAGGTGCACTCCGTGCAACGGTTGAGAAGGTCATTGCAGACAATCCACAGTCAGTAGAGGATTACCGTAACGGTAAGGAGAAGGCGATCGGATTCTTAGTCGGACAGACAATGAAGGCTATGAAGGGGAAAGCCAATCCGGGTATGGTGAATCAGATTCTCAAAGAACTCCTATAGACCTATACCCTTGCACAACGTAAGGATTGTGAGATGTGTGAGGGCACATGAGAAAAGATATAGATAAAGCCATGTGGGGTTGCCTTTATGGTACGCAGGCACGTTCGCACTTATACTGCCTACGCAGCGGTGCTAGGTTCGTAAGAACCTCACCAAGCACCGGCGTAGACAGACCAGCCTGCTTAACCATATAAGACAACCATACATGGCTTTATTTACGTTTTTGGGCATGTGCCATTCACGTTATCTCCGTGAAAACTTACGCTGTGCTTATTGCCACACCCAACCGTATATGGCATTGTCTCGAACGGAACATGCATTCGATAATTGCATTATTAGTCGCAATTTACTTATAGATTATTTTTGCTACATCTTATAGGATTTTAGGGAAATCTTCTCAAAAACAAGTCGCTGAATCTTAACAATATAGTAGATTATTTGAGCCAATGTCAGAGGGGCGAGGGTGTGGCGATAAGCACAGCGTAGTGGATGCTGACAAAAACAGTGCGAAATGCATTACAGTAAATAACAGTTGTATGGGTGTAACATGCATCACCGCAGGCATGTGGAG
>JBNMIW010000050.1:0-9765 GCA_050873485.1 Lachnospiraceae bacterium
ACACAACGAATGTATTTGTATACAGCAGATGCAGCAACCGCTATATTGACTGTTCTTACAAAAGGGCAATCCGGAGAGGCATATAATGCAGCGAATATGGATACATATTGTTCTATTAGAGAAATGGCAGATCTGGTAGCGGAACATTTTGGAAATGGAAGGTGCAAAGTTGTTATAGCTATTCCGGATACACCAAATACAAGTTATAATCCGATATGTCATGTTTATTTGGACTGTGGGCGTTTGGAGGCTATCGGCTGGAAAGCACAAATCGGTCTGGTTGATATGTATCATCGGATGATAGAGTGCATGGAATAAAAGAAAGAGTATACAATAAGGATAAGAAAGAAAAATACATAGGAGGTAGTTATGAAATTAATTATACAAATACCATGTCTGAATGAAGCAGAGACATTAGAGGTAGCATTAAATGATCTTCCAAAACATATTGATGGAATTGATGAGATTGAATATCTGATTATTAATGATGGAAGTACAGATAATACAGTAGAGGTTGCAAAGAACTGGGGAGTCCAGCATGTTGTCAATTTTAAGCAGAATAAAGGATTGGCAAGAGGTTTTATGGCAGGTCTGGATGCATGTCTTCGAAACGGTGCCGATATTATCGTGAATACAGATGCGGATAATCAGTATTGTGGTGCCGATATCGAGAAGCTGGTTCGTCCAATCTTAGATGGAAAAGCAGATATCGTGATTGGAGAACGACCAATTGATAATACAGCACATTTTTCACCTTTGAAGAAGAAATTGCAGCATATCGGAAGTTGGACAGTAAGAGTTGCATCTAAGTCGGATATTCCGGATGCACCAAGTGGATTTCGTGCATATAGCCGTGAGGCGGCATTGCGCCTTAACGTTGTGAATCAATACACTTATACATTGGAGACAATTGTGCAGGCAGGACATGAGAAATTTGCAATGACTTCGGTTCCAATCCGGACAAATGATGAATTAAGACCTTCACGATTGTTTAGTAGCATGTTTGGATATATTAAAAAGTCAATGGTAACAATTGTCCGTTCCTTTATGATGTACAAGCCGTTACAGTTCTTTGGAATATTGGGACTTATATTGTTTTTGATCGGTTTCATTTTGGGAATCCGGTATATAGTATTAATCATTGCCGGTGTAGCCGGTGGACATGTACAATCATTGATCCTGGGTTCAACATTAATGATGATGGGATTTATGACAGGAATTATCGGATTGCAGGCAGATATTATTGCAGCTAATCGTAAGATAATGGAGGATATTCAATATCACGTTCGTAAGATGGATTATGATAATGAGATGAAAAACGAAAAAAAGGAAAAATAAAGAATCTTTATGAACTGCCACATGAATAATGTGGTAGTTTGTTTGTGGTATATTATATTTTTATGTAACAAAGATGAGGTAAATGAATGGAAGATATCAGTGTTTCAGTTGTTATGCCCGTATATAATGGAAAGGAATATATAGACGCTGCAATACAATCTGTGCTCAGGCAAAGTGTGGATTGGGAACTGATTGTGGTAGATGATGCATCTACAGATGGAACCGATGCTGTTGTAGCTTCTTATAGAAAAGATAAAAGGATAACTTATATTCGGAATCCTCACAATCTTGGTGTAGCAAAGAGTAGGACAAAAGGTGTTGAACTTGCAAAAGCAAAATATGTGGCCTTTTTAGATGCAGATGATTATTGGACGGAGGATAAGCTAGAACGGCAGGTACGCTTAATGGAAGAAAAGAATGCGGTTCTCTCATCAACAGGTAGAGAATTGATGGATGAAGGTGGAACACTGACCGGAAAAATAGTTGGAATACCGGAAACAATATCTTATCGCACGCTGTTAAAGGGTAATTGTCTAAATACATCAGGAGTAATGGTATTGACTGCTGTTGCAAAGAATTATCCAATGACACAGGAACACTTGCATGAGGATTATATTACCTGGCTGCAGATCGTTAAGGACTATAAGGTTGCATATGGTTTAAATGCTCCTTTGGTAAAATATCGCGTGATGCAGGGAACAAAATCAGGAAACAAATTGAAATCCGCGAGGATGACATTCGGGGTATATCGTTATATAGGATTAAATGTTTTTCAAGCCTGTTATTATTTTTGCTGGTACGCAGTAAAGGGATTGTTAAAATATATTTAGATAAAAGGAAGAGTATAATGAAAAAGTTATATCAAAAATATAAACAGCTGCCAATTCAGGGAAAAGCAACAATATGTTATACAATATGTAATATTTTACAAAGGGGAATATCCATTATTATCATACCTGCGTATACCAGATTGTTATCAAAGGCACAGTATGGAGAATATTCTGTTTTTCTTTCGTGGTTGGAGATATTTGAGATTATTGCCACGTTTCGACTGGCAGGAGAAGGATATGTAGTGGGGTTGACCAAGAATGAAAATGAAAGAGAAGAATATAGTTCTTCCATGCAATGTCTGGCAATTGTGGTTACATCAATTTTCCTAATATTATATTTGTTATGTGCTCCTTTGATCAATTCTCTTACGGGCATGAGTACGACAATGACATTATTGGTGTTTGCACTTTTGTATGCGATGACCGCTATTTCGTTCTGGACATTAAAAAGCAGAGTAGAGTATCGATATATATCTGTTTTGGTAATGACGGGAATCAGCAGTTTGTTTATGATGGTTTTTGGTGTTACAGCGGCTGTAATCAGCGTGGATAAAGCAGTTGCAGTTGTTGCTTCGAGAGTGTTGGTGCAAGGGTCGATTGGTCTTGTACTGATATGGATCAACTGTCGTAAGCATTTTACTTTCTATAGGAAAGAATATTGGCATAAGGCGTTATTATTTAATCTTCCGTTGATACCGCATTATCTGTCTACTGTTGTTCTGCATAATTCTGATCGAATCATTATTAAACAAATCGTTAATTCAGAAGCTGCAGGTATATATAGTGTTGCATATAGTGCATCTATGGCATTACAGTTATTTGGTACATCAATTAGTCAGGCAATACAACCCTGGCTCTTTAAAAAGCTTAAAGACAAATCGTATGATGGTATTGGAAATATTATGAATGTATCACTGTTAGTTGTTGCCATATTGAATATTTCCCTGATCGCACTTGCACCGGAGGCAGTAGCAATATTGGCACCGGCATCCTATCAGGAGGCAATATGGATTGTTCCGCCGTTAGCTGCAACGGTTGTTGTTATGTTCTTCTATCAGCATTTTGTAAATGTAGAATTTTTCTTTGAGGAAAGCAGGATGACTTCGATTGCATCTATTGGTGCAGCATTGTTAAATGTTGGGTTGAATTATTTGTTGATTCCACGGTTTGGTTATCTGGCAGCGGGATACACAACATTGTTTAGTTACATTGCATTTGGAATTGTACATTATATATTTATGAGAATTGTATGTAAACGCAATGATTGTCCCGGAAACTTGTTTGATATCAAGACTATGCTTTTGATCATGTTCGGTTTTGCGGTATTAACAGTAGCATTAGAGGTGGGATATAAGTATACATGGTTGAGATTTTTGATTCTTGCAGGTATTATAATTGCGGTTATTATAAAACGAAAGACACTTATGGTTTTATTAGATGAAATAACCAAAGGGAAAAAGAAAAATAAATAAAATATATCCTTTCATAAATTCTTAAGAAAACCGATATTGTAAAAATTATGTTAAGGTGGTATAATTTTGCTAGTTTTTTAGTAAATTAGTCTATTTCATATGTATATAATAGTAAGAAAACAACATTCGAGTATAAGGAGGACACGATATGTGCGGAATTGTAGGATATGTTGGAAAAGAACAGGCAGCACCGATTCTGTTAGACGGATTAGCGAAGCTTGAGTACAGAGGATATGATTCAGCCGGAGTTGCAGTATATGACGGCAATAATATTGAGATTGTAAAGGCAAAGGGAAGATTACAGGCATTGCGTGATCTGACCGGAGATGGCAAGAAACTAAAAGGAACTCTCGGAATCGGGCATACAAGATGGGCAACACACGGTGAACCGTCTGTAACCAATGCGCATCCTCATTTTAATGAGAATAAGACGATAGCAGTGGTACATAATGGTATTATTGAGAATTATCAGCCATTGAAAGAGAAGATGCTTTCGAAGGGATATCATTTTGTATCAGAGACAGATACAGAAGTTGTAGCACATTTGTTGGATTATTATTATGACGGTAATCCGGTTCGTGCGATTGAAAAGGTTATGCACCGGGTGCAGGGATCTTATGCATTAGGAATTTTATTCAAGGATTTTCCGGATAAGATGTATGCGGTACGTAAGGATTCACCATTGGTTGTCGGGGCGTCTGATGAGGGAAACTTTATTGCTTCGGATGTACCTGCAATTCTCAAATATACAAGAGAAGTTTACTTTATTGAGAATGGCGAGATCTGCGAATTATCTGAAGAGGGAATACAGTTCTATAATGAAGACTTAGAACCGATCCACAAAGAGACAAAGACAATAGAATGGGACATTGAAGCTGCTGAGAAGGGCGGATATGAGCATTTCATGTTAAAAGAGATCTACGAGCAGCCAAAGGCTGTATTAGATACGATCAGTCCGAGAATCAAGGGTGATAAGATTGTAATCGATGAGCTTAATATGACGGAAGAAGAGATTAAGAAACTTCGTCGAATCTATATTGTAGGCTGCGGATCTGCATACCATGTAGGTGTGACCGGCAGATATATTATTGAGAAATTAACAAGAATCCCGGTAGAAGTAGATATTGCTTCCGAGTTCCGTTATCGTGATCCGATCATTGAGCCGGATTCCATGACGATCATTATCAGTCAGTCGGGAGAGACAGCGGATTCTCTGGCGGCGTTAAGAAAGGCGCAGGAGTTAGGATCAAAAGTATTAGGAATTGTTAATGTAGTAGGATCTACAATTGCCAGAGAAGCAGATAATGTATTATATACATGGGCAGGACCGGAGATTTCAGTTGCTACAACGAAAGCATATAGTACACAGCTTTCTGCATTGTATCTGTTAGCAATGCTGTTTGGTAAGACAAGAGAGACGATCTCGGATGAAGAATATGCAGAATTATTAAGTGAGCTAAAGAGTCTTCCGGATAAGATTTCGGAGATTTTAGGGGATAAAGAGAGAATTCAGTGGTTTGCAAGCAAATATGCAAATGCAAAGGATGTATTTTTCTTAGGAAGAGGAGTTGACTATGCGACCTCATTAGAGGGATCACTCAAATTAAAAGAGATCTCATATATTCACTCAGAGGCCTATGCGGCAGGTGAATTGAAGCATGGAACGATTTCTCTGATTGAGGATGGAATCCTTACCGTTGCAGTTGTTACGCAGCCGGATCTTTATGAAAAGATGATAAGTAACATTGTTGAGGTTCGTACAAGAGGTGGCTATATCTTCACGCTGACCAACAAAGGCAACTGTGTGATCGAAGATAATTCTGATTTTACAGTTTATATTCCAAAAACACATCCTTGCTTTACTCCATCACTTGCGGTTATTCCGTTACAGTTGTTTGGATATTACGTGTCGGTTGCAAAGGGATTGGATGTGGATAAGCCAAGAAACCTTGCCAAGTCTGTTACGGTCGAATAATCAAGGTGGAGGAACATTTTAGGAGGATTAAGTTTCATGAGTAAGAGAAGAAGGAAAAGTAAGAATAAGAAGTTAGGACTTATTCTGTTTGCTGAAATACTGGTATTTGTTGGTTTGCTTGCCGGATACGGATGGTATTATGTGAATCATTCATTGGATCTGATGGCTCAGGATACCACAGATAAAGATGAGATTGATGTCAGTGATGCAGTTACAGAGACAATGAAAGAGAAATATCAGACAATTGCTTTATTTGGATTGGATGCAAGAGATAATTCTGATATGACGAAAGAAGGAATGGCGCATAGTGATGCTGTTATCATTGCATGTATCAATAACGATACCAAAGAAGTAAAACTTGCTTCTGTATATCGTGACTGTTTCTTGGAGATGGCAAGAACTACACCATCTACACAGAAATATACACATGCATATTTCTTAGGTGGACCGACTTGTGCGGTGGAGACATTGAATAAAAACTTAGACCTGAATATTAAAGATTATGTATCTGTAAACTTTGAGGCACTTGCGAAGGCAATTGATGCATTGGGCGGTGTTACGATCAATGTGAAAGAAAAAGAGTTGAATAACCTGAATCATAACTTACAGGAGCAGGTAGAAGTAACCGGAATTGCTTCGGATGGTGTATGGTCAGCCGGCGAACAGACATTGAATGGTACACAGGCAACGGCTTATGCGAGAATCCGTAAAGTAGGTAACGGTGATTTTGAGAGAACACAGAGACAGAGAGCTGTTATCTCTGCAATGGTGAAGAAAGCCAAAGAGTCTGATCTGTCTACGTTAAATGATGTGATCCAGGAAGTATTTCCTATGATCGCAACGAACATGACCAAATCACAGATCATTTCTCTTGCTACGGATATCTTTGATTATGAATTAAGTGATAATATTGGATTTCCTCTTGCAAATGAGACTCCGACACTTGGACCCAAAGGTAGTGTCGTTGTGCCTGCGAACTTGATCAGTAATGTTAAGAACTTACATGAGTTCCTGTATCCGGATGATACAGAATATCAGCCATCTTCAGAGGTACAGCGTATCAGTGATGAGATTACGAATGAGACGGGAATTGGTGATGAGTTTACAGATGATAAGAAGACAGAAGCACCAACTTCAACGAATTCTTCAGATAACTAAATGAAACAGACAGAATGATGATAGGAACTTTATTTGTTAGGTAGATATATTTAATGGATAAAGTTCCTTTTTGCAATTACTTAATTACCAGGAGGGATGGAAGTATGATGAGAAGAAAGATCGCAAAATACCTGTTAGCAGGTGCAATGATATTAGCGGGAAGCATGCAATGTGCATATACTGTATCAGCGGAAGAAACATCGGGGATTACAAAGATTGACCCGTCACCATCAGGTGAGGAAGAAAAGGAAGTACATGTAGAGAGTTTGACGATAGATGGGGAGAAGACGATATACCTTCGCTCTGCAAATGGAAAGATGAAGTATGTTCAGACAGATCTGACTGTAACATATAGTCCGGAGAATGCAGTAGAGAGTGATAAGAAGATTAAAAAATGGACAAGCAGTAATCCGGACGTCGCATGGGTGGATATTAATAATCGGTTAGAAGCCAGAAGTGCCGGTGAGGCAACCATTACAGCAATCACGCCAAATGGAGTTGCGGCAACCTTTAATGTGCGAGTGCTCTACGATGGTAAGATCTATACGTCGAATAACAAAGAATTATATTATGACAAAGGAGCATTACTGACCAATCAGTTCTATGTTACAGAGGGTAAGACCGTTTATTTAAGTTCCGATGGAACGAAAGTGACCGGATGGCAGAATCTGAATGGAAAGAGATATTACTTTGATGGCAATGGTGTGATGTCAACCGGGTGGAAAACGATTTCCGGTCAGAAGTTCTATTTTACCGCAGAGGGAGCAATGCTTACCGGAATGCAGAAGATAGATGGTAAGACATATTGCTTCAATGAGAATGGTGTGATGTTAACCGGTTGGAGAACTGTGAATGGTAAGCAATACTGTTTTAATGAAGAGGGCGTAATGCTTACGGTGGGATGGCTGACTTCCAATGGTAAGAGATACTATTTTGATGCAAAAGGTAAGATGGTTACCGGATGGCAGGTGATCAACCAGAGACGTTATTATTTCGATAAGAACGGTGCCATGACGGTTGGCTGGAAGACGATTAGCGGTAAGAAATATTATTTTAACACAGAGGGTGCAATGCTTGCGACCGGCTGGTTAACTTCGAATGGTAAGAGATATTGCCTGGATAAGAATGGAATCTGTATGACCGGCTGGAAGAAAATATCCGGTAAGACCTATTATTTCGATAAGAGTGGTGTGGCTGCGACCGGTTGGAAGACGATTAAGAAAAAGAAATATTATTTTGGTAAACAGGGTGCTATGACGGTTGGTTTCCTAAAACTCAAAGGCAAGAAATATTATTTTAACAAAAAGGGAGTTATGTTAACCGGATTCCAGAAGGTAAAAGGTAAGAGATATTACTTTAACAGCAAAGGAGTTATGGCAACCGGTTGGAAGACGATTAATGGAAAACATTATTACTTTAAGAAAAATGGAGTTATGTTAACTGGGTTGCATACGTTGTATGGAGTTTCTTATTACTTTGCGCCGGATGGACATTTAGTGTCATAATTTATGTTTATCCGAATGTGTTGGTTACATTTGAATAACTTATAATATACTTTGGTAATATTTATAAATGTATGCTGAGAAGGAGAGGCAGAGATACGATGAATTGGAAGAGGATGAAGGCTGCGTGGATGTTATGCGCATGTATGATGTTATTGGGATTGAGTTTGATAACGTGTAAGGTGCAGGCAAAAGGTGTGGACGATTATGGAGCGTTGAAGGTGTCCGGTACACATCTGGTTAGTCAGAAGACAAATGAGAATGTGGTGCTTCGTGGAGTGAGCACTCATGGAATTAACTGGGATGTTGGATACCCGTATATCTCGAAGAAAGCGTTTCAGACATTAAGAGATGATTATTCTGTCAATGCGGTTCGCCTTGCAATGTACACGACGGAATATTATGGTTATTGTGACAAAGGTTCTGCTTCAGAAAGTCAGAGTCAGGTACAGAAGACGTTAAAGGCACGGATTGATACCGGGGTCAAAGCGGCGACAGATCTTGGAATGTATGTGATCATAGACTGGCATGTGTTAAATGACCAGAATCCGGTTAAATACAAGAAACCGGCAAAAGCATTTTTTAAGGAAATGTCTGAAAAGTACGGAGAACAGGAGAATGTATTGTATGAGATCTGCAATGAACCAAACGGAGGTACAAGCTGGTCGGATATTACCAAGTATGCAAAAGAGATCATTCCGGTGATAAGAAAGAATGACCCGGATGCAATTATCATTGTTGGCACACCGACCTGGTCACAGGATGTGGATGTAGCAGCAGAGAAACCACTTTCTTATGATAATGTGCTGTATACATTACATTTTTACTCTGCAACCCATAAAGACAGCTATCGTGCAAAATTGAAGAAAGCCTTGGATAAGGGACTACCGGTGATCGTATCGGAATTTGGAGTTTCCCCGGCGAGTGGAGATGGAACAATTGATACGAAGGAGGCAAAGAAATGGCTGGATTATCTGGATGAGAATGAGATCAGCTATTTTGCATGGAGTCTGAGCAATAAGGCAGAATCGGCATCCTTATTAAAAAGCATTACCAAGAAGACGAGTGGATGGAGTATGAATGATCTGTCACCTGCAGGAAAATGGATCTTTTCACAGTATGCACTTCGAAGTGGAAATGTCAAGGCAAATAATAGCAAACCGACACAGGTAAAAGGTGTAAAATTAAAACGTGGTTCCAAGAAGATAAAAGTGAGCTTTTCGAAGGTTTCCAATGCTTCAGGTTATCAGGTACTGTATAGTACAAGTAAGAAATACAGCAAGGCAAAGAAGAAACTGATCTATAAAAACACGACAACTTTGACGGGATTGAAAAGAGGGAAGACTTATTATGTAAAGGTACGGGCATTTTATAAAAAGTCCGGAACAAAAGTGTACGGTTCGTACAGTTCAACCAAGAAAATAAAAGTCAAATAAACGAATAATCATAGTAGAAATATGTAAGAGATTGACGAATGAAGTTCACATATA
>JBNMIW010000051.1:0-9678 GCA_050873485.1 Lachnospiraceae bacterium
CATATGTCCCGGCCCCTCGATCATAACCTGTACATTTTTATCCCATGCACGCTGTGTCAGTTCTCCCAATGTTACCAATTCTTCAATCTGTGAAATATCTCCGGCATCCTCAATACATCCCGGACGGCAGGCATCTCCTAAACTGATCGTTACATCATATTGATTACAGATATCTAAAATCTCATCATAATACTCATAAAACGGATTCTCATTTCCGGTAAGCTCCATCCATGCAAAGATAATGGAACCACCACGCGATACAATATTCATATGACGTTTTGTATTCTTAAAACGCTGTGCCGTTGCTTTATTGATACCACAATGGATCGTCATAAAATCCACACCGTCTTCCGCATGCATTCTCACTACATCAATCCATTCTCTGGAAGTAATGGATTTTAACGCTTTGTTGTAATACACTACTGCATCATAAATCGGAACGGTACCAATGATCGCACTGCATTCCGATGTCAATTTGGTACGGAATTTTCTCGTATCTCCAAAAGAACTCAAGTCCATGATCGACTCAGCACCAAGGTTGACTGCCTCCTGTACCTTTTCCATCTCCACATCCATATCCAGGCAATCCTTAGATGTACCCAGGTTTACATTGATCTTTGTCTTTAATTTGGTACCAATTCCATATGGTTTCAGACATTTATGATTCTTATTTGCCGGAATGGCTACCTGTCCCTTAGCAACCAGATCACAAATTGTCTCTGCTGACATATTCTCATAATCCGCTACCTGCTTCATTGCTTCTGTAATGATGCCCTTTCTTGCGGCATCCATCTGTGTTGTGTATTCCATTTTATCCTTCCTTTCTGTATAACAAAAGGCTCTCTGCTGTCACAGAGAGCCTCTATTCATGTTCTTACTTATCCAATATCTCGAATCCCTACGTTAGCATTACCTAAATCAGGTTGTGGGTCGAAGTTGATGACTTCCTCTCAGCCTGCTTCACAAGCTCCCCGTTCCTATTCAATTCTTGTTTAGTGTAACATACTCATTTATCGTTTACAATACCAAAATGTATGCTATGCCTCATTCTCCGGAATCTCAACAACAGGTCCGCCTGTCAATGCCCGTAATATCAAGAGTGTTCCCAACAATAATGTAATACCCAGCACAAATGGTACGATCGGATTCTGCACAAATCCCGCAACAATATATGTCACAAAAGAAACTGCCGCCACAGTTATTGCATATGGAAGCTGTGTTGACACATGATTTAAATGATTACATTGTGCCCCGGCAGATGCCATAATGGTAGTATCGGAGATTGGTGAGCAGTGATCGCCGCAAACGGCTCCTGCCATACATGCAGACATCGCAATGATCATCATGGTCGGATTCTTATCTTCAAATGTATGAACAACGATCGGAATCAATATACCAAAGGTTCCCCATGATGTACCGGTTGCAAACGCAAGGAAGCAGGCAATCAGGAAAATGATGGCTGGTAACAGGCTTAACCAGTTACCGGATATTCCATTCACAACAGAAGCTACATACTCCTTTGCTCCAAGGCTGTCCGTCATTGCCTTCAATGTCCATGCAAATGTAAGAATCAGGATCGGAGGAACCATTGCTTTAAATCCTTCCGGCACACACTCCATTGACTGTTTGAACTTTAATATATTACGCAATTTGTAATAAACAATAGTAATTATAAGTGCTACAAAGCTTCCGTACATCAAACCTACCGAAGCTACACTATTCGAAAACGCTTCGATGATTCCAGCCCCGCTGAAAAATCCGCCTGTGTAGATCATACCTGTAATACAACATACAATAAGTGCAACGATCGGGATTACCAGATCGATCACTTTTCCCCTGCCGTCATCTGTTGCATCCTGAGAATCCGTATATGGGCGATCCGGAGTTGTAAAGAGATCTCCATGTGTTGCATTGATCTCATGTGTTCGCATTTGTCCAAAATCCACCTTCATAATAACCATCGCAAACATTGCAACGATCGTAAATAATGCATAATAATTATATGGAATCGCTTTGAGGAATAACTGGAATCCATCCTCTCCTTCTACGAATCCGGTAACGGCTGCCGCCCAGGATGAGATTGGTGCAATAATACAGATTGGTGCTGCTGTTGCATCAATCAGATACGCCAGCTTTGCACGGGACACTTCGTGTTTATCCGTAACTGGGCGCATAACGCTACCAACCGTCAGACAATTAAAATAGTCATCTACAAAGATCAGGATACCGAGAAAGATAGTTGCAAGCTGTGCACCTACTCTCGTCTTAATATGTGTAGACGCCCACCGTCCAAATGCTGCCGAGCCACCTGCCATATTCATCATGCAAACCATAATTCCCAATACAACCAGGAATACCAGAATACCAACATTATCCGGCTTAGACAATACTCCTACAATTCCGTCCTGAAATACATGTTTCATCGTTAATTCCAGGCCAAAATTTGAATAAAACAATCCTCCAATAACAATTCCCACAAACAGTGAGCTATAGACTTCCTTCGTGATCAGTGCTAAGCCAATCGCAACAATCGGAGGTACTAACGCCCAGAATGTGGCATACATCTGTGATACATACTCCATAAGATTCTCCCTTCTCTTTCGAACAGCAACTCATTGATTGTGTCGCTCATTTTCTACATAAATGGTATTGTACCATATATATTCCTATTTTCCAATAAAAAAAGACCGTTTCGTTCCTTATGCAAAAGAAATCAAAACAGTCTTTGATCATTGAATTCTTAATTATGCCTCATGCGGGAAAATAACAGTAAGCAACATCTTAAAATCTTCCTTGGCATATACGGCATGCGGAATGGTTGCCGGCATCACAATTGCTTCTCCTGCGTGACAGATATGCTCTACTCCGCCAACCGTAAACATACCGGTTCCTTCTAAAACATATACCATTGCATCTCCGAATGAATCATGCGTTCCAATCTCCTCACCTTTGGAAAAAGCAAACAATGTCACGCTTACTGCGTCATTCTGTGCTAATGTCTTACTAATGACCTGCCCCGGCTGTACCTCTAATTCCTTTGCTAAATTGATAACCTTTTCATGGTCAATGTTTTTAATAAATGCCATATCTCATTCTCCTTTCTAATTTCATGCCAACAGTTTTGCCAGATCTTCCTCCGGTGTACTGATCGGTGCAATGTGATATTGTTCTACCAGATATTGTAACACATTTGGTGAAATAAATGCAGGCAATGATGGTCCAAGCAATATATTCTCTATTCCAAGATATAATAATGTCAATAGAATGCAGACTGCCTTTTGTTCATACCATGATAATACCATCGACAATGGCAGTTCATTTACTCCACACCCAAATGCTTCTGCAAGGGCCAGTGCCACTTTAATCGCACTGTATGCATCATTACACTGCCCCATATCCATAATTCTTGGAAGACCATTGATCTCACCTAAATCCAGATCATTAAATCGATACTTTCCACAGGCAAGTGTTAATATCACACTGTCTTTTGGTGTCTGTTTTACAAATTCCGTATAATAATTACGTCCGACCTTTGCACCATCGCATCCACCGACTAAGAAGAAATGACGAATCTCTCCCTTCTTTACTGCCTCGATCACCTGATCTGCAACGCCTAGCACTGCGCCCTGACCAAATCCGGTCATAACCGATGTTCCACCGTTAATTCCGGTACGTTGCTGATTCTCTGCATATCCGCCAAGTTCCAATGCTTTTTCAATAACCGGAGTAAAATCTTTATTCTCACCTACATGCACCATTTCCGGATAAGATACCACCTCTGTAGTAAATACACGATCTGCATAACTCTCCTTCACCGGCATCAGACAATTCGTTGTAAACACGATCGGTGCCGGAAGATCATCGAATTCTTTTTGCTGATTCTGCCATGCTGTTCCGAAATTACCTTTCAGATGTGCGTATTTCTTCAAATGCGGATACGCATGTGCAGGAAGCATCTCTCCATGTGTATAAATGTTGATTCCTTTTCCTTCTGTCTGCTGTAATAACAATTCCAGATCCTTGAGATCATGTCCTGTGATTACGATAAATGGTCCCTTCTCAATCTCTAAAGATACCTTGGTCGGAACCGGAATCCCATAGGTATGTGTATTGGCACGATCCAATAACTCCATACATTTCAGATTCTTTTCTCCTACTTCCAATACAACCGGAAGTAACGTCTCCATGTCAAAATCCTTACTGATCATGGATAATGCCTTATAGAAAAATACCGTAACTTCTTCCTCTTCATATCCTAACATCATTGCATGATAAGCATATGCCGCCATTCCACGGATTCCAAACAGGATCAGGGATTTCAGGGAACGGATATCTTCATCTGCATTCCAGATCTTATTCAGGTCATAATCACTCGTATTGCCACATGGTGTCGAACAGCTTCCACATCTCGGAACAATCTTTTCCTTCATTGCATGCACCTGATCGATCATGTAACGCAACGTATCATCATTAAAATTGACATTTGTTACAGTTGTAAACAATCCCTCAATGATCATACGATCTGTTGCTTTGGTTCGTTTATTATTCTCGCAGGCTCCCACCAAACCGATTAACGCACCGGTTAATTCATCCTGTAACAAAGATGTTGCTGCAGTCTTGCCACAGACTCCGGCAACACCTGTACAACCGCTACAACCTGCTGTCTGTTCACATTGAAAACAAAACATATTCTGATTCATTTTGTTCTTCCTTTCTTAACAATAATTACATGATGCATAGAACTTTGTCCTATCCTCATTGACAAAGATACAATAGAATCAAAATACTTTCCGTTGTTATAACAACATTTTAAAAATTATTCGGCAGCTTTTTCTGTTGTTTCTTCCTCTTCTTCCTCAGAATCCTCTTCCTGTGTTGTTTCCGAATCTTCACTTTCTTCCGAATCTTCTTCCACATCACTTTCCTCTGAGCCTTCTACCTCTTCATCTGTTGCCTCTGTATCATCATATAACTGTGCCTGCTGCTCGTTATACTCATCTTCGGATATCTCTGTTAATTTTGCATTATCATATAAGAAATCCGCAACCTTTTGGTATGTAAGCTGATAACCAACTTCTTCCTCGCTATAATCTTTCAAGAAATCCTCTGCACTTTCATAGCCATACGTCGCATAATTGTCTTTTACAAATTGATCTACCTCTTTTTTAGAACAGCTGATCTTCTCTTTTTGTGCAATTGCTCCCATGATCAGTTCCGAATTCACATTGTTAATAATATCCTGTTTCTTTGTGTCCTCATCTAATCCTAACATCTCTTCAAACTCAGACAATTCCATTCCGTACATAGACGCTGAATATTCATTATCATTGTTATAATTCTCTTCACATTCTGTATACAGATCATCCGGATAACCATTGAATTTGGAGTTGTCTAACAAATACTGCATAATCTCCTGCACAGCTGCTGACTTATATTCTTCTTCACGACTTTCTTCTAATTCCTTCTTCTTAGCAGCCTCATATTCTGCTTTATCCTTGTATTCGGTATTTTCTTTTACAAAATCATCGTTGTATTCCGGAACATTTTCTTTACTGATCTCATTGAGAGTAATATCTACCGTTGCCTTCTTACCAACGTCCGCATCATCATACGAATAGTCGTCTGTAATCTCAACTTCCACTTTCTTGTTCTCACCGGTTTTCATTCCGACAAGTCCTTCTTCTACTTCAGGGAATAAATATCCCTCTCCGATCACAACATCCTCATCTTCCGCAGAATAATTCTCATTCTCTTTGCCATCTATCGTAGTTTTATATGTTACATTCGCATAATCATCTTCCTTGGCAGCCCGGTCTGTGATTGGATCATATGTTACATAATCATACATCTCTTCATCAATTGCACTCTGCACTTCCTCATCCGTAATCTCAAATGTAACCTTGGATGCTTCTACTCCTTTGTAATCACATAATTTGACATAGTTTGAATATGTTATATTCTTCAGATACGGATTGCTCTGTCCACACCCCGTTAATCCTGTCATGATCATTGTGCTTACTATTCCTAACGCTAATATCTTTTTCATTCTTATCTCCTTTGTCTTATGGTAATATATATCCTGCCGCCCGGTACAGTTCGTACCATTCCTTACGATTCAATGTTATATTAACTGCTTCACATAATTGCACTAAATGCTCAGGATTCATCGTACCTACCAAAACCTGCATCTGTGCCGGATGTCTGAGTATCCACGCAATCGCAACCGCTGATTTGGTAACATGTCTTTCCTCTGCAATTCTGCCTAATACATCATTTACCTCCGGAAACTTTTCATTATCAATAAAACTTCCCTCAAAGAAACCATACTGCAATGGCGACCATGCCTGAATTGTTATATTATGCAATCTGCAATAATCCAAAACTGCCATATCACGACTTGCTGCTCCGTCTGTCAACATATTGGCTTCTAACCCTTGCTGTATCATTCCTGCATGCATTAATCCAAACTGCATCTGGTTCACTTGTAAAGGGACTTTACATGCCGACTGTAACAATTCAATCTGTGCCGACGTAAAATTGCTCACTCCGAATCTTCTTACCTTTCCGGTCCTTTGCAACTGATGAAGTGTATCTGCTACTTCGTCAACATCCATCAAAGTATCCGGTCTGTGTAATAACAGCAAATCAATATATTCCGTCTGTAACCGACGCAGACTGTCATCTACGGAAGATAATATATGTGCTGCAGAAAAATCATAATAGCCATCCCGGATTCCGCATTTGGTCTGAATCCTCATACGTTCCCGCATTCCCTTATTCTCCGCAATCGCTTTTCCAAATACTTCTTCGCTTCTTCCCGCTCCATAGATATCCGCGTGATCAAACAGGTTCACCCCATTATCCAATGCAACATTGATCAGCTTAGAGACTTCCTGTACCGACATATCTGCCATCCGCATACAGCCTAATCCGATCCGGCTGGCATCCATGTTGGAATCCCCTAACTCCATTGCCATCTCACCGCCTAACGGTTTTACGGATTTGCTCTCATAGCCGACGGTTCCTGCTACTTTGTTCGCCATTCGCATCAGGATATTTCGGTGGGTTTTGATCACATGGAAATAAATGTTTTCTACCTTATCCGCAAACTGCTGTGTAGAAAACGGCTCTGCACTCGCCATTGCATTCTTACTGTAATCAATATGCTGTGGATTCTTTAATACTGCATCAATTCCCTTTGTAAAGGAATCCTCATCTACAAATTCATATCCATTCTTTCCTTCAAATAGTACTCCATCTAAACAAGGATCTTTTCTTGCAACAACCGGTAATCCGGATGCTAATGCTTCAATATACGTTAATCCCTGTGTCTCACTCGTTGATCCGGAAACAAACACATCTGCCACCTGATAATAATGTGTAATCTCATCCCACGGTTTTGCTCCGGCAAATATCATCTGCCTTCTATGTTTGAGTGTTCTTGCCTGACGTTCTAATGCTCCCCTCTGCGGTCCGTCTCCAACCACCAAAAAAGTAACATCCGGATTCTTGTCCATATAGTGATTCAAATATAACATAACCTCATCAATATTCTTCTCATCGGATACACGGCCAAGATAAAGAACCACTTTATTATCTTCCGGAATCCCTAATGCCGTTTTTAACTTATTACGCTGTATTGCCGTGTCTCTGACTTCAAAACGACTCAGATCAATTCCTGTCGGAATTACATTGATATCCGGCTTTACACCATAATGCCGCATCAGATTCGCAACCTTTTCTGTTGGAACGATCAGTTCCTCTGCGCCCCGAACACTAAATTTGCTAAACATTTTAACAAATGCTTTTGCTCTTTTTTCACTGGAAATATACTTCTTGATATAATGTGTATAATCTTCATATATCGTATGATAAGTATGTACAACCGGAACAAACAATTCATGTGCCATGATTCTTCCAAACATTCCGATTGCAAACTCTGTATTTGTGTGAATAATATCTAATTTCATCTTATGAATCTTCATTGCGATCTTCGGATGATAAAATAATCCAATTCTACGCTCCGGAACAAAGGAACATGCTTTTGACGGAACACGGAATACACCTTTTTCATTTGCCGGTGCGTCCGGTGTCTTTGTCGTGATGACATATACATTATGTCCCTTTTTCTCCAATTCCTTTTTTAATAAATATACGGAATTCGCAACTCCATTCAATTCCGGATAATACGTGTCCGTAAATAATCCAATATTCATATTCTGACTCCCTGCTTTCTTGTCATACAAAGCTCATTGTAATACATTTCAGTGAAAATGTCTTGTAAAACTTTTGTGTCGCCTAATATCCCATCTGTGCTTTTGCTTCCGCTATCTCTGCCTCTTTCTTTGCCTCATCCTCGGCAGCCTCCCGATTTAACCGGTCTATGATCTCCTGCGCCCTTCTTAAGTTTTCTGCTTCCTGCTCCGCAAACTGTCCTGTTTTCCGTTCCTCTTCATGTCGTCTGGCTTCTCTGCCTTCTTCAATAAATGCATTTACATTCACCTTATTGGCATTCATAATGGCAGCGATCCGTTCTTTCTCCTGTTGTTCTTTGCGTAATCTTTCGATCTCCTGCTGTCTGATATGTTCCTGCTCCCGTCTTAACTGTTCTGCCCTCTGGCGTGCATATTCCGCATCGTCATAAGGTGTATTCTGTGCATCCTTTCCCTGCACCGAATCTGTCCGTACCATGTCTGGCACATTTGCTTCTGTTTCTACAGATCCACTATCTGTCTTTGATGTTGCAGGCGTAATCGGCTGTTGCTCCTCCTGTACATTATTATCATATCGGATAATAAACACCGGAAGGATCACCTGTTGCCACCACTTGATCACATTGCCCTTTATTTTCGAAAAAAATGTCATAACCGCCCTTGTCCCTTCTCTTTTCTAAACCCGTATAACTGCACCCATCCATTTATTCATCATCTTCCTGCGGAAATTGCCGCAACAAAAATCTCCTTTTATATTTCAATGACGCATAATCCGTAATCCGCTTCAAACATGTAAAATCTGCCGTACCCCCAATTACCCCGATAAATGTTGACCCCTGTAAAAACTTACCATATAACAGTTCGTGTGATAATGCTTCCGCTGATGCATCAATCTGTCTCCGAATCTGTAATTCTACAACAAATGGATCTGTCTGTTGTTCTTCCTCCGCAAATTCCTCCTTATAATAGCGTCTTATCAATTTGTTCATATCGGCGTCTTTCTTCCGTAATTCATCTCCGCTTTTCAGTGCTGTATCGATTAACTTTAAGATAAACAATTTCTCTTTTTCTGTTCTGTAAGAAAATCCATAACTTAATGCAATCTCATAAATGCTCTTCAACATAACCGAAACAAAGATTGGAATATCCGGAATTCCTAACCCTACTATACCGAATCCGATTCCCTCTATGGTTGTGATCGTAAGATTCTTGGCTCTTGTTCTTCTTGCCTGCCGTTCAAATTTCCGTAAGGTCTTACCGCTAAATCCTTCATGTCGGATATCTCTTTCATGCTCCCTGAACAGCCTTACCTGTCGTTCTTTCCGGTACGTTTTCTCGATAAGTCCCGAGCCTTTTTCAAACACTGTCACAAATGCCTTGTTAAATGCCGTCTCCAACGTCTTCTGTAAAGTAGCAGGTACTTTCTTCTCGACAAATTTCACCCATTTGGGTGTCTTGTCCATAA
>JBNMIW010000052.1:0-9515 GCA_050873485.1 Lachnospiraceae bacterium
GGACAGATCAGTTTCCTGATTCTTAACCACCGTCACCTCTTTCGTACCGGCATCATCCCCTTTTGCAATCCGCAACGTATACGTTCCCTCACGTACAGTGAGGAGCATGTCCTCCGTCACGGGAACAATGACATCATATCCAATCTCCACCATTCCGCCAATATAAGAAGCGTAATCGGATAAACGGACATAACCATGTCCCAATTCAACATATACCGAATACACCACATTATTGTAAAGCCATAATGCAATCTGATCCTCCGAGCAGATCTCATCCAAACCAATCTCTGTATTCTCGGAAAATGCACAAACAGAAGCACTCATTTGATATGTCTTATTCTCCACCCGGATCGTATTATTCACCGGATCGATAACCGCCCCATCTATGCCTTCTAACTTTGTAATATTGGCATCACTTGTCATATGCAGCGATTCTAACTTGTCTCTGTTTGCATCATAAACAATATCAACCACACTTCCTAATTCCACCTGTGACATCGGCATCAGATCATCATGTGAATTGCGGACATCCGTTCCACCGGTATATACCAGTTCCTTTTCCGCATCCTGCCCAATCTGTCGTACCTTAATCTTCTCATTTACATCATCAACATTGCAAACAACCGCCAACATGGAAACATCATCCGCAGGTTCCACATCTTCATTATAGACCGGTGCCTCCACTTTGTTTGAACAACCCGTCACAAAAAATGCCTGCATACCAAGTAAAAAAACACATATCAGACATCGATACAACTTATGAAATTGCCACATCTTTCGTACCTTCATACAATTTCTCCAACTTTATCTTCTATACAAACATACTTCATATATGTTCTCATTTTACCGACACACCCATATTATAATGGATTTCAAAGGGAATGGAAACCCCAATATTTTTCAAGCATATCCTGTTTTTCCTGTTCCTGTAAGATCACCGTATTTAACTTTTCCATATATTTCGGTGAAAGAAATGCCTTATTCGAATTATAATAACCATTGGCAATTTTCCAGAATTTCTCCGGATATGCAAATAATATATAAAGATAATAGTAATCCTCATTTGAGAGTTCGATCACCTTATTATATGTGTGAAAAATATCCTCTAATAATACAAAATCAAACTCATTTTTCTCCATCGCTTTTCGTGCAAACTGATACAGATCCTCTAACTGATTCCCCTTTGAAAACCGCTCAAAATGTACGATTGACGCATCCTGTCCGTTCAGGATAACATTATGATGATTATAACTGCCATGGCAGATTCCATAATGATGTTTCCACACGGAATACAGCGATATACCATTTTGCGCTGTTACCATCTGTTCCAACATCCTGACACATTCACTACCCTTTTGAATATAACGGTTTACAACATTCTGAAACGTCTTTTCAAATTCATTTTTCCGTTTTACTCTGGCAATATACTTTTGTATCTTTTTTATCTCGCGATTATGCCGTTCAAATATGTCCTTTATCCGGACATACTGCATATGCGAATCCGTCTCTGCTTCTTCATTTACGGGAACATCTATGCAATCCAACAGATTCCTACAGCCGGTTTCATCTTTACACGGATTCTCTTCATTCTGCTTTAATGCTGCTTCTAATGCTTTTTCACTGATTTCATATATGTATGTGATTCTCTCTAATTCTTCCCCGTTTGCAATCGCCTGCCGGATCTCTTCAATCCGCTTAAGCTCTTTCTTCTGTCTGCAAAGATCCCACTCTGCTGAGAATTGTTCTGCGATTCTTTGTCCTGTAACATGAAAATGTGCCAGTGCCTCAACTGCATGCAGAACATCATCCAGATTATGCATGTCACATTCATTTCCGGCAAAATAATATTTTAACACAAAGGGCTGACGATATTTATCGCAGGTAAGAAGCTGCTCGTCTTTATTCGGAATGATCCGATCCAGATTATCGGTCCCTGCCTTGAAAAACAACTCCTTTAATACATACTCCTGTTCCAATCTCGTCACACTTCCACGAAACGGCTCCAAAATCCGCATACCATCCGTTGTGGTCAGAATCGTAGCACCCCGACCTTTTTTCGTGGACAAAATTTCCATGTCGTACTGTTCAAATACCTCTGCAAGTTTTTCAGACATAAAAACAACCCCTCCAATCATGTGTCCTCTTTCATCTTATGAAGGGGTTGCCTAAATTATCACTTATTTTGAAAACTTTATAATTGTCTTGCCATATCCAACAACACATTCCGCTCATTTAAAGACGGATCATCCAATACCCGGTCAAGCAATGTATGCAAGGTTGTTCCAATCTCTTTTCCCGGCTGCATTCCCAATTCCGTAATCAGATCTTTTCCGGTAACCGCAAGATCTTTTAACGACAGACACTGATTCTCCTTTATGATCTGTGTATAATAATCCCTCAAAACATCAAGCCTGTCTAATTTCTCCTGTCGCATGTAAGTGCTCTGTCCTAAAATATCTGCCCGTTTCAAACAGATATAATCCTCAAACAGATCTGCACCCATTTTACTAAGTCCCCGTCGAAATGTACAAAGTTTGATCGACGCACCCATTGCATAATCATGCCAGTACACCAGACGTTTCACACGGTCAATCGTTGCATTGTCGAATTTTAACCGCGTTAAAATTTGCCGTGCAAGCTCCACACCAGCTTCATTATGTCCGTAAAAATGATCTCCTTTTTCGTCCGTTGTTTTCGTAACCGGCTTCGCAACATCATGCAACAGCGCCGCCCAGCGGAGCGCCTTTTGTGCAGGAACCTGTTCTATAACCCGAAGTGTATGTTCTCCCACCGAATACATATGATGTATATTGTTCTGCTCCGTCTGCATCATGCGGTCAAATTCCGGCAGCACAACTGCCGTCACGCCCAATTCATATGCCGTCCGCAGCCTCTCCGGATGTTTGGACAATAACAACTTGGTAAGTTCCACCTGAATACGTTCTGCACTGATATCATTTAACAATTCCGCCTGTCGTTCAATCGCCAGACGTGTCTGCTCCTCGATCGCAAAATCCAATTGTGCCGCAAACCGCACCGCCCGCAGAATACGAAGAGCATCTTCATCGAAACGTTCCTGCGCTTTTCCCACACAGCGGATCACATGCCGTTCCAGATCTCCCATTCCATCAAAATGATCTACAATGCCCTCTTCCTCATTATATGCCATGGCATTGATCGTAAAATCCCTTCGTTTCATATCCTCTAACAAACTGGCAGTAAATGTTACCGATGTCGGTCTTCTGTGATCCTCGTATTTTCCATCCACACGATAGGTGGTAACTTCATATCCTTCCAACTTTCCACTCTCTGCATTTGGCATCATTACCGTGATCGTTCCATGTTGAATCCCGGTATCAAAGGTCTTCCGGAACAATGCCTTTACCTGCTCCGGTCTGGCAGAAGTGGTAATATCCCAATCATCCGGCTCTTTGTTCAAAATGGCGTCTCTCACACAGCCGCCCACAATGTAAGCCTCATAACCTTCTTTTTGTAATCGTTTAATTATTCTGTTTGCATTTTCCGGCATTTTAATCTGAATCATGCTATCACAACTCCATCATCTAAGAATCCTCTTCCTTCACATTATAATCGTTTTCTTTTCTGCTGGCAACCGACAGCAACTGTCTCCGGCTGCGATTTCCGATATAAATACAAGAGATCCCCCTGCCACAAACTGCAGGAGGATCCCATTCACACATTATGCTCAGGATCAGCTCTTCATTTTTACCTTTTTGCTAAGACCTTTCTTCCGGAACAATTTCTTATATGCTTTTAATTTTTTCTTTGGAACCTTGATCGTTACCTTCTTGGAAATTCCCTTAAATGCATTCTTACTGATCGACTTGCTTGTTAATTTCGTACTCTTGATCTGAATCGTCTTTAACTTGCTGCATCCATTAAATGCATTCTTTCCGATCGTAATAATATTGCTTGGAATTACAACCTTTGTAACCTTCTTATTATTTTTAAATGCATTGTCTGCAATTGCTGTTACTTTGTAAGTAACACCATCAATTGTCACCGTAGACGGAACGGTAATTGTTTTTGCCTTTTTATTTTTATTGCCACTGTAGGTCACAGTCGGATTCTTTCCATCCCTGCTTGTTACCACATAAGATACTCCCGTCTTTGCATCCTGCAATCTGGTACCCTTTTCCGGAACTCCGGTTGCTGCAATTGTCATTGCTGCCACTGTTGTTTCTGTCGTACCTTCTGCATCGCTATATACCTTACCACAATCTGAACAAGTCCAGTATGCTTTATTACCTGCTGTGGTAGCAGTTGCTGCCTTCTCCTCCGTCTTCACCAGATTATGCTTATGTTCCGGTGTTGGCGTCGGTGTCGGTGTTGGTTCCGGTTCTTTCTCCTTTTCCACGATCTTCACAATTGTGTAAGTAGAGAACTGATTGGTTGGGAATGTTAATGTCTTGCCTGCCGCATCATACTTCGCATCCAATGATGTCAGCTTGCCTTCGTGATCTCTTATAACTGCCAAGCTTTCACCCTGTGCAAGGGTAACATCCTTAAGCGTTAATCCAACCGTAATCGCATCTTTAAAAGAAGAAATATTCTTAGTCCAGTATTCATTCTCACTGCCCTTGCTGACAATGTTATCCAATGTCATATCCAGAGAAGCAATCTTCTGTATCGTTTCATCTGCACCTAATTTCACTGCTGATGTAACATCTGTGTCATACTTTGTATTATTCTCGACAGTCAGACTTAAATTACCGCTATCTGCTGCGTTCTCGCCACCTGCAATGGTTGCTGCGGATACTTCTTTTGCTTTCACTGCGGTTACATTGTCTGCTTTTTCAAATATACTGCTGAAATGAAGATTGCCATTCAATGTAACTTTGAATGTGCTCATTTCTTCCTGCGGCGCAACTTCCTGACCGTTAATACTTGTTGACTTTAACTGGTATCCATAAGTCGGGATCAATAACAAGGTCACTTCATCACCATTTCTTGCAATTATATCACTATGCGAGCTATAAAACTCTGCATTTATATCCTGCCACTTCCATATGTCATAAAGCGGGCATCCATTTTTATCTAATAGGAGGCTGCCATCTTTATCATACTCCACATCACCAATTAATATTTTACCATCACGCTTAATCTCTTTGACATACACTTTTCCGTGTTCCACCAGATTATCCTGTTCCGGATCATTCTCATCTTTTATGTATGTCCATGACAGTGTCGCATCATCCGATGCATGTTTACGGATCAGAATATTATACTTTTCTGCGGCACCAAGCGAAATCTCATAAACATTATTCTCATTCGGTTTTACAAGTTCTTCTGCTGCAAAAGTACCATCCATATTCTTATCAATATATACCTCGTCAATCAACCGGTCAGAGATACGGATCACATTCTTGTCGTTGCCAGTTGTATATCCTCCAGCCGGGAATTCCAGATAACTACTTGGTGTAACATCTACCAGATTACCCTTGTTCTTTCCCGGAATGGTCGAGATCCATTGAACTTTTATCGGATTGCTGCCATTATTTGTCTGCGTCTCAACATCCTGACCACCATAATAATTGTCATTAAATGTAAATTCCAAATCCGGATTACCCTGTGTATCCTCTATATACTTACCACTCTCATTATCTAACAATCCATAAATAATATCGCCATTTTCGTCTTTTCCGGCTTCACTCTGCACAAACATATGAATCGTACAACTCTGAGCAAATGTCTTGATCACACCGGTTTGTAAAGCAAGAATTGCATCACCCGTGATTGTCGGATTTCCATCCGTATCCTTAGAGTGTTCTTCCGGATCAAACGTAAATGTATATCCTGCTTCACTTATCAATCCTGTCACAATATCCTGCATGACATCCTCAGATCCGGCTATTTTATAATCAACCGCCTGATCGTCTGCATAATATCCTGCCCAGCTATGTGAAGGATCTAACGCATATCCATCATTCATTTCAATCTTAACAGTGATCTGTTCCTTATTTTCCAATGACTGTACAAAATACAGATTCTTTAATTGCTTTTCAGAAAGTGTCGTCCAGTCTGTAGCATCACCTACTTTGTAAGATACACTCTTAATTCCAACAGCAGCAACTTCTTCTGACTCTGTATTCACATTCCAATTGAAACCATTATCAAATGGAATGTCAATAAACAATGCATCAACGTGAGTCTGACCATATGTCTGTTTTCCATTATTATCTGTAACAGGTTGTCCTTCAAAATCATATTGCATTAATTCTTTTTCCGTGAAAGTATATGTATAAGACCCATCATCCTTCGCCGAAAATGTTGGACGTTCGTCATCTTCCTCTTTACAGGTTTCATTCACATACCAGATATTTCCAATCTGAATACTATAAATCTCACAACCTTCATCCGGAGTAAAAGTAACAGACACCTGCCCAATCTGATCAATAGAATAATTATACTTTTTACCGTAGGATTCGTGAATAAACGAGTTATCCTTATCCGGTTCCGGAGTCATTGTGATCGAGCCTTGCAAATCATCCGAATTCATTCCTATCTGGAATTGTTCTGTCTCATCATACCCAAAAGCATCATAATCACTCCAGAATATATGGACATCATCATATGGTTTATATTTATATGCAAAATGCCATGTTTTAGGATCTGTATCACCACAATTATCAATTGGGAAATTCTCATCACCAACTTTATATAAATCTATTGTTCCATTATCATGATTGATCCTTACAACCGGTTCGGCACCCTCACGCCATCCATACTTGTTACGCTCTTCTTCTGTTGCATCCCGCCAGTCAAAATCATCCGGATAATTCGGCTTCTCTGTCAGGTACATATCATATGTTCCACCCTTGTCACCTTTTACCCCACACGATGGTTGTAATACCTGTCTTTCGGTATCCGCAGAATCTTTGAGTTGCCATTCTACTTTTCCATTATTATCATCATAACCTACCCAGACAGAATTACTCATATCTTCTCCATTGTGAATCCAGATTTCTGTCGTATCATACCAATAATCATAGCTTTCTTTTCCGTTCTCATCTGTAACCGGATTACCGCCTATGTCTGTAGAAATATTTTTTGTATAGAAATACACACGGATCATATAATCCTCAATATCACTACCGGCTACCTCTGACGGATCCTTTTTCAGTGTAATCTTCACTGTATCCGCGTCAATTATCTCTTTTTCGATACAATCTGAACAATCTGCTTGCCATACCTCTTTCCCGTTGTCATTCCACCCCAGAACTCCAACTGCAAATGCCCCTTTTTTATCTAACACCGGTTTGCCTTCCTGGTCAACAATCACATCATCGTTCTCATCATATGTGAGTTTGCCAAGTGCAAAACTATCATCATCCCTTTTCAGATAAAAAGTCGGATTCTGTGAAATATCCTGATAATAATAATCTCTTAACGGATTATCCGTAATCTCATTTGTTTCATAAAAATCCCATGCCCGATGTGTTAATTGAAGATAGCAGGAATACTCCTTCTCGCCATCTTTGTAAGTAAATTTGTATGTACCGGACTTATTAAACTGATAATCCGTAAACAATAACTGTGTTCCCTCCGGAAAATTATATTGTGTACTATCATATGTTAACTTCTCAGAAGAAGTTTCTATTTCCATCTGTCCTTCTTCCAATGCTCCAAAGCTTGCTTTGTCATATCTTTCCTGAATCAATTCATCATCTTCCAGGACCTCTTTGCAATAAGTGATCGTAATATCATCCGACTTAACAGATGTATATTCCGTTGTCACTGCATCTCCTTCACCCTTCTGCTTCGTAAATATCAACGATGTACTAAAGGAATACGGAAGATCAATATTCCAGAGTTCACTAAGTCCATCTAAAATATTTACCTGTGACTCATCATCCTCACCCGGTTCCTCCTGCCAATTAGCAAAATGCAGTCCGGTTCCCGGATTCTGTACCTTTGCTTTACTTTCCGGCTCGTCCGCCTTCACCACCGTAGCCGGCATAAGGCTTGTCATCATTGCAAACATCATCACATACGCAGCGATCTGTTTACATTTTTTCCATAACTTTCCGCTTCGTTGTTTCATCGCACAACCCCCTTTTCCATGACCTTTTTGGTCATATATATTATTTATTCTGCCTTTACCTGATTCCGCATCAGATATTCATATTTTACAACAAAATTTATCTCATTCGAAGAAGATTGCCAGCTTTGACATTTGCCAAATATGACAATTTTATTTCCCATTTTTGTTTATTTTTGCTATAATTAAAACAATTATAGTAATTACAAAACATAGAGGAGGAATGATATGGAATTTAACGAGCAGCTGAATACCTATATTGAATTGTTGCAATGTACTGCAAAAGAACTCTCGGATGCCTCCGGACTTTCTCCCTCTGTTATCAGCCGTTACCGGACAGGCGAACGCGAACCGGATGTAGAATCCGATAACCTTATAAAATTAGCGCAAGGTATTGCTACAATTGCGCTTTCCAGACAGCAACCGGATCTGTCTTATGATGCGATATATTCCGCTCTGCAAAATGCTTTTCTTGAGAAAAATACATTTTATGAACAATTTGCTTCTAATTATGATACCCTCATCAAAGCACTCGAAATTCCAATGAAAGAATTAGCTGCCGCAACGAATTTTGATTCATCCTATCTATATCGCATTCGTTCCGGCCAACGTCATCCAAAAGATCTACATTCTTTTTCTGATAGTTTCTGTGACTATATTATCAGTCATTATCAGAATCCGTCCGATAAGGAAAAGCTTGTCGGTCTGTTGGGCTGTACAATGGATAACCTGAATGAACCAGAATCCTATCGTTCCCAACTTACCGCCTGGCTGCTTCACACCCCAGCCGCAACGTCTGATCATTATATGGACGATTTTCTTGAGAAATTAAACGAATTTGACCTGGATGAGTATATTCGCACCATTCATTTTGATGAATTAAAAGTTCCTTCTTCCTTTCAGATTCCGAGTTCCCGACATTATTATGGCGCCGAAGACAGTCGCAAAGGAGAATTGGATTTTTTTAAAGCTACTATTCTTTCCCCATCCACGGAACCTGTTTTCATGTGCAGTGATATGCCGATGACAAATACATCCGACGATAAGGACTTTAACCAAAAACGGATGTTTGCCATTGCTATGTCACTGAAAAAAGGACTTCATATCAACATCATCCACAATATGGATCGTCCCTTTGAAGAACTGATACAAGGGTTAGAAACCTGGATTCCCATCTATATGACCGGACAGGTTTCTCCTTACCAGCTTCCCCACACTTCCACCAACATTTATCACCACCTCAACTATGTATCCGGTTCCGTCGCATTTACCGGAGAATCCATACCGGGACATCCCGATAAAGCAAAATACTACCTGACCAATAACAAAGAAGAACTCTCTTATTACAAACAAAAAGCAGATTTTTTGCTGGAGAAAGCGGAACCCCTCATAGAAATCTATACGAAAAATCAGAAAGTTGCTTTTGAGACTCTTGCAAATACATACATACAAA